>NZ_JBBECC010000151.1:0-17493 GCF_040882025.1 Parvibaculum sp.
CTGGAACAGGCGCGGCAAGCGCCGCACGAACAAGGAGAATGCGGATGACAGGAAAGATCGAGATACGCCTGAAAGAACTGGGAATTGAACTGCCTGCGCCGGCAGGCCCGGCGGGCACCTATGTGCCCTACGTTGTCACCGGCAATCTGGTTTTCATTTCCGGACAAGGACCGATGGGCAACGCCGGCATCGCCTATCAAGGCAAGCTCGGCAAGGACCACGACATCGATGCCGGCAAGGCCGCGGCACGCCTGACCATGCTCAATGTTCTGGCCCAGCTGAAGGCCGCTTGCGGCGGTGACCTTGATCGCGTGAAGCGAGCGGTGAAAATCCTGGGTTTCGTCAACGCGACACCCGACTTCGACCAGCAACCTGCCGTCATCAACGGTGCCTCCGACCTCCTTGTCGAAATCTTCGGCGAAGCCGGCCGCCACGCTCGTTCGGCCGTTGCGGCCCCCAGCCTCCCTTTCCAGATCACGGTCGAAATCGAGGCCATTTTCGAGATCGCGTGAAGCAGAACCCTTCTCTAGAATTGCCGCATGGGAGACAGTGAGCAGGCCATTATCCGCGTCGTTGACAGCCTCACCGGCGTCAATGCCGTCGCATGGGACGCATGTGCCAACCCGCCGGGCGAACCGGCCAATCCGTTCGTGTCGCATGCCTTCCTCTCAGCGCTCGAGGAAAGCGGCTCGGCAACGCGTCGCACCGGCTGGCTCCCGCATCATCTGCTGCTTGAAGACGACTGCGGTAATCTCGCCGGAGCGATGCCGCTTTACCTGAAGAATCACAGTCGCGGCGAATACGTCTTCGATCACGGCTGGGCCAACGCGCTCGAAAATGCCGGCGGCCGCTATTATCCCAAGCTGCAGGCCTCCGTGCCTTTTACTCCCGCGACGGGACCGCGCTTTCTGGCGCCGCGTGGACCCGGCCGCGAAGCCGCCGAAGAGGCGCTCGCCGCCGGAGCGGTCGAACTCGCCACGCGCCTCGGTGTTTCGTCGCTCCACGTCACCTTTCTCCCTCAGCGCCAATGGGCCAGGCTCAGCCAACTCGGATTCTTGCAGCGAACCGACCAGCAATTTCACTGGCATAACCGTGGCTACGGCTCATTCGACGATTTCCTGGCCGACCTTTCGTCGCGCAAGCGAAAAATGATTCGCAAGGAACGCGAGCGGGCACGAGACAACGGCGTCGCCGTCGAGTGGGTGACCGGCGCCGACATTACCGAGGATCACTGGGACGCATTTTTTGCGTTCTACATGGACACCGGCTCTCGCAAATGGGGGTCGCCATATCTCAGTCGCGAATTCTTCAGTCTGATCGGCGAGCGCATGGCGCAGGAGACGCTTCTGGTGATGGCCCGCCGCAACGGGCACCTCATCGCCGGCGCTTTGAACTTTATCGGCGGTGATGCCCTCTATGGCCGCAACTGGGGTGCCGTCGAACATCACCCGTTCCTGCATTTCGAGTGTTGCTACTATCAGGCGATCGAATTTGCCATTGTCAGGGGTCTCGCGCGGGTCGAGGCAGGCGCGCAGGGCGAGCACAAGCTGGCTCGCGGCTACCTGCCGGCGCGAACCCATTCTGCCCACTGGATCGCCAACCCGTCCTTTCGGGAAGCCGTAGCAGAATATCTTTGCCGCGAGCGCGAATATGTCGATCGGGACATCGCTGCCCTTGGCGAATACGCGCCCTTCCGGCACGATGGCAGCAATGATGACCATCGAGAGGATGAATTCTGACCGTGGCTTACGATCCGAACAACATTTTCGCCAAAATCCTCCGGGGCGAGGCACCCTGCTTCCAGGTCTATGAAGACGATATGACGCTCGCCTTCATGGATGTCATGCCGCAGGCGGAAGGACACACGCTGGTGATCCCGAAATACCCCGCCGAGGACCTTCTCGACCTCGATCCGGAATACGCGGCCGCCATGGCCCAAACGGTCCAGAAGATCGCCGCAGCGGTGAAAAAAGCCTTCGCCGCACCGGGCATCATGGTCGCGCAACTCAACGGCGCGCCGGCCGGCCAGACCGTCTTTCACATCCACACCCACATCATCCCGCGCTCGCAAGGTATCGACCTGAAGCTGCATGCGCGCCAGATGGCCGATTTCGACGAGCTGAAGAAACACGCTGAACGCATAAAAGCGGCGATGAACTGAAAGCAAGGCGCGCCTGACGCCAAAGGGAGGGGGGAACAATCGATGAAGATCGTCCGTACAGTGGCGGCGCTCGCCGTCACATTTTCGTTCGCAGCGGCTTGCTCCGAAAGCGAGAGCTACACGCAAGAGACCGTGGTGGCGCCCTCGCCGTTCCACGGCATCCACGGGCTGACCGTGACCCCCGACGGACGACTGCTGGCCGGCAGCGTCGTTGGCCGGGCTCTCTATGAGGTGAACCGCGACACGGGCGAGACAAGCATCGCCGAAGGCCCGCCCGAAGGCATGGCCGACGATGTCGAACAAGGACCGGACGGCACCATCGCATGGACCGCTTTCCTCGACGGCAAGGTTTACGCGCGGAAATCCGATGGCCGCCTGTTGACGCTGGCGGAAGGCCTGCCCGGCATGAATTCGCTGGCATGGACCGACGACGGCCGCCTGTTCGCGACGCAGGTTTTCCTGGGTGATGCGCTCTATGAACTCGATCCCTCGGGCGCAAACCCGCCGCGCAAGATCATGGAAGGCATGGGTGGCCTCAATGGCTTCGACTTCGGTCCCGACGGTAAACTGTATGGACCACTCTGGTTCAAGAAACAGATCGTTCGCGTCGATGTCGAAACCGCAACGATCGAGACTGTGGCAACCGGCTTCGATGTCCCGGCGGCTGCGAACTTCGATTCCAAAGGCAATCTCTACGCAGTCGATACGGCTGCCGGCCATGTCTATCGCATCGACGTGGCAAGCGGCGAGAAGACGCTGATCTCGGAGGTTGCGCCGGCAATCGACAACCTGGCGCTCGACGCCGACGACAATCTCTACATCACCAACATGGCGGACAACGCCGTCATCGCCATCGACACGGATACCGGCGAAGCACGGACAATCGTTTCCGGCGCCTTGGCCGTCGCCGGCGACATCGAGATGTCAGACGCCGGCACCCTTTATGTCGCCGATCTCTTTGCCGCACGCATGGTCGACCCGGTCTCGGGCGAAGTGACGGAACTTGGTCGTGTCTTTGCCTCCGACATCGACTATCCGCTGAGCGTTTCCGTCGCAAACGGACGCATCGCCTTTGCCGCGCTGACGGCCGGCGCCGTGCACCTGTTCGACGAGGAGACGGGCGCTTCGCTCGGCATTCACCATGGCTTCACGACACCGGCGGAGGCGCTGGCGATGTCGGACGGCAGTGTTTTGGTCACTGAATACACGCGCGGCGCGATTGTTCGCGTCGGCGGTGACGACTGGTCCGATCGCACCGACCTCGCCACGGGCCTCTCCGGCCCGGCAACGATGAAACTCGGCCTCGACGGCTCGCTTTATGTCAGTGAGAGAACGGGTGGTCGCATTTCGCGTGTGGACTTGGAAAGTGGCGAAAGCACGGTGATCGCTGAGGGTCTCGCCGAACCGGAGGGTTTCGACATCGCGCCCGACGGCCGGATCATCGTCGCCGAGGTGGGCGCAAAACGCATCTCGGCAATCAATCCCGCGGGCGGCGAGCCAACCGTTCTGAAATCCGACCTGCCGATCGGCTTCGAGGCGCCCGACGGCGCCCCCGACCTCTATATTCCAACCGGCATCGCGGTCGCGGCCAATGGCGACATCTACTACTCATCCGACATCGACGTCGCAATCTACCGGCTGAAGAAAGACTGACACGCGGAAAAGAAAAAAGGCCGCCGTACTCGCACGGCGGCCTTCGTTTTAAGTCGCGCTTTGTTATTCGCCCATGTGGAAGGCGACAAACTTGTTGCCGTCCAGATCACGGAAATAGCCGCCGTAGAAACTGCCGCCGCGTACGCCCGGCGCCCCTTCGTCCTTGCCGCCAAGGCTCATCGCCTTCGCGTGAACCTTGTCGACATTGGCGCGCGATCCGACGGCCAGCGCCACCATCGTGCCGTTGCCAAAATTCGCCTTGTTGCCGTCATGCGGCTTCGTCACCGCGAGCATCGGGCCGCCATTGCTCCAGCCGACGAACCGCCCCGGATCCGACATGGCGCGCTTGGCGCCAATTTCGCCAAGAAGCGCGTCATAAAACGCCGCCGCCTTGTCGAGATCGTTGGTTCCCACCATCACATAGCCGATCATTCTCTTAGTCTCCCTGGGGTTGCACTCTTCTTCTGATCGTTGTCACCGAAAACGGCCATAAAGCATGCCGCTTCATGGCCGTCTTCAATTCGCCGGCGTCAGGCAAGTCGCCCGGCACCCTTATTCCACAAGCAAGGGCACTTTAGGCACGCTGCCGCCGCCAGAACCGTCGCCTGGCCGGTCCTTCGGCTTTCGAACGCGTGGCTTTTTCGGCCCCTGATCGCCCGAATGCCCTGAACTGCGCGGCGGTGCCGCCTCGATATCGAAATCGAGCGCGTCATCCTTGACTGCCACGCGAACATGGCCGCCCTTCACCAGTCGCCCGAACAACACTTCGTCGGCCAGCGGCTTCTTGATGTGCTCTTGGATCACGCGCGCAAGTGGGCGCGCGCCCATCTGCTCGTCGTAACCACGCGTCGCGAGCCACTTGTTGGCATCCGGTGTAAGTTCGATCGTCACATTGCGGTCGGCCAGCTGCGCCTCAAGTTGCAACACGAACTTCTCGACCACGCGCGCGATAACCCCTTCCGGTAGATGCCCGAACGGTATCGTCGCATCGAGGCGATTGCGGAACTCCGGCGTGAACAGCCGTTTGATGGCATCCTCATCGTCGCCGGTACGCTTTGTACGTGCAAAACCGATCGGCGTTTTGGCCATGTCGGCAGCGCCCGCATTGGTCGTCATGATGAGCACGACATTCCGGAAATCGATCTTCTTGCCGTTATGGTCGGTGAGCTTCCCGTGATCCATCACCTGCAGAAGAATGTTGAAAAGATCGGGATGCGCCTTCTCGATTTCGTCGAGCAGCAGCACACAATGAGGATGCTGGTCGACACCATCGGTCAGGAGACCGCCCTGATCGAAGCCAACATAGCCAGGCGGCGCGCCGATCAGACGCGATACCGTATGCCGCTCCATATATTCGGACATGTCGAAGCGCAGCATTTCGACGCCGAGCACGGACGCAAGCTGCCGGGCGACCTCTGTCTTGCCGACGCCGGTCGGACCGGAGAAGAGATAGCAACCGATGGGCTTTTCCGCTTCGCGGAGCCCCGCCCGCGCAAGCTTGATCGAGGCGGCAAGTGCTTCGATGGCGGTATCCTGCCCGAAAACGACGCGCTTCAGTTCGGTATCGAGATCTTTCAGCTTTTCCGTATCACTCTTCGATACCGATTTTGGCGGTATGCGCGCCATCGTCGCCACGACAGCCTCAATCTCCGCGACACCGATGGTCTTTTTGCGCCGCGACTCGGGCAGCAGCATCTGCGACGCACCAGCTTCGTCGATCACGTCGATCGCCTTGTCCGGCAGCTTACGGTCATGCATGTACTTCGCCGACAAATCCACCGCTGCTTTCACCGCATCGTTGGTGTAGCGAACTTTGTGGAAGTCCTCGAAATAGGGCTTGAGCCCTTTCAGAATCTTGACTGTGTCGGGTACGGAAGGCTCCGCCACGTCGATCTTCTGAAACCGGCGCACCAGCGCCCGGTCCTTCTCGAAGTGCTGCCGGTATTCCTTGTAGGTCGTCGAACCGATGCAGCGGACATTGCCGCTGGCGAGCGCCGGCTTCAACAGATTGGATGCATCCATCGCGCCGCCGCTGGTCGCACCGGCGCCGATCACCGTGTGGATTTCGTCGATGAACATGATCGCACCCGGATAGCCTTCTATCTCCTTGATGACGGCCTTGATGCGCTCTTCGAAATCGCCGCGGTAACGCGTACCGGCCAGAAGCGTTCCCATATCGAGCGAGAAAATCGTTGCATTCCGCAGCACATCGGGCACTTCGCCTTTGACTATGCGCCGCGCAAGACCTTCGGCGATGGCGGTTTTGCCAACACCCGGATCGCCCACAAAAAGCGGGTTGTTCTTCGAACGACGGCAAAGAATCTGGATCGTCCGCTCAACTTCGCGTTCGCGACCGATCAGCGGGTCTATTTTTCCCTGCTTGGCCTTCTCGTTGAGATTGATGCAGTAGTTATCGAGCGCTTCGGTCGAGCGCTCTTTGCGGCCACGCTCGTTTGTCGCCGGTTCTTCCTGCGCACCGCGCACCGGACGCGTCTCCGTCATATCGGCCCGCTTGGCAATACCGTGACTGATGTAGTTGACGGCGTCGTACCGCGTCATGTCCTGCTCTTGCAGGAAATAGGCGGCATGGCTTTCGCGCTCGGCAAACATCGCAACAAGCACGTTTGCCCCCGTGACCTCCTCGCGGCCCGACGACTGGACATGGATGACGGCGCGCTGGATCACGCGCTGAAAACCGGCGGTCGGCTTTGATTCCTGCCCGTCATCGACAACAAGGCTCGAAAGTTCGTTGTCGACATAGTTGGTCAGTTGTTGACGAAGCAGATCCATGTCGACATTGCAGGCGCGCATGACGGCGGCCGCGTCTTGATCGTCGACCAGCGAAAGCAGGAGATGTTCAAGCGTCGCATACTCATGATTGCGTTCATTGGCGAGCGATAGCGCGCGGTGAAGTCCTTCCTCGAGACTGCGTGAAAACGTCGGCACTCCGAACCTTCCCTTCTGCTGGACTACAGCCTGAACGCGCTATTCTCGCTCCATCGTACATTGCAGCGGGTGCTGGTGCTGCTGAGCGAAATCCATCACTTGCGTTACCTTGGTCTCCGCCACCTCGTAGGTATAGAGGCCACAAATGCCCACACCATGCTGGTGCACATGGAGCATGATGACCGTCGCCTCGTCCCTCCCCTTGCTGAAGAACCGCTCCAGAACGTGGACGACAAACTCCATGGGCGTGTAGTCGTCGTTGAGCAGTAGAACCTTGTAAAGCGAGGGCTTCTTCGTCTTCGGCTTCGTCTTGGCGATGACACCGGTGCCGACGCCGTCCTCATCGCCGCGCCGCCTGTCGTCCGACATTCCCCGTTCCTGCCACTTCATCGCATCCGTCCCGGCTTCGTCTGTGCCGGGGAGTGCTGCTGCTGGCCAACTTCCGCCTGCACCAACTCCCACTATACATAGTCGAGCATAGCGAATTTCAAAGCCCAACCCAATCAAACCGGCCATTTGGCGGCCAGCCCGCGCAGCCAGGCGTCGATTCGCACTTTGTTGACACCAAGATCCGAGTAGCCGTAGCGCGAGCGGCTGTAGATCGCGAGGCTTGATCGCCCGGCTCCGGCGGCAAGGAACCGGACAGTAATTGTATCGGGAAAGCCAAGAAGCGCACTCCGTTGGACATAGATATCTGTAAAGGTAGCGTCGTCCGCGCTGGTCTGGACAAGGCGAGGCTGCGCCAGCGCCACGTCACGGAAAAGCGCCCTGATTACCGCCGGGTCGACGTCGAATTCTGGCGTTGTGCGGTGCGGTTTCGCCTGCTCGCAAAGGCCGGCGGGAGCAGCAAGATATTGATTTGGCGTCGCCTTCAGCCTTAGGGTCTGAAAATCCATTCCACCTCGCAAAACTGCCCATTTATCCGGATACGCCGATTCTGGCGCCGCCAACCAGTCCGTTAACGGTCCTTAACGCGATTAACCAGACGATAATATCTATGGCTTATCTTGGGCTGACTGGCTCAAGCATCTGGAAAATATACGATTTTTTTCCGATTTCGAGCCAAAGGGCCTTCGCAAACTGTGGTCACGGCGCTACAGTTCGCTGGGGATAGTTTTCGGGATGGCACCTTTGGCTTCGGCCGTGGGGGCCTATATGAGGGGTCGTGAGAACATGTCGGGGTCTGCGCTGGCGAGTATCGTGCGCATCTCTCATGGATTCAGGGGAGTCGCGGCCATTATGGCCGCCGTACTACTGACGGCTGTCGCCGTTTCCCCCGCTCACGCCGCGAAACCCAAAACCGCCGCGCTCGTCATGGATGCCCACACGGGCAAAGTCATCTATTCCCGTAGTGCCGACGAGCTCCGTTACCCGGCGTCACTGACCAAGGTGATGACGCTCTATCTTCTTTTCGAGAAGCTGGAAAAGCGCGAAATCACACTCGATTCCCGAATCACCATGACCCAGCGCGGGGCCAACCAGCCGCCGTCGAAATTGGGCCTTCGTCCGGGGCAGACGATCCGGGTGGAGGATGCGATCCTCTCCCTCGTCACCCGCTCGGCCAACGATGTCGCCTCGGCGACCGGTGCCTTCATTGCCGGCACCGAAACAAACTTCGCCAAGCTCATGACCAAGAAAGCGCGCGAACTTGGCATGACGCGCACGACCTACAGGAATGCCTCGGGCCTGCCCGATAGCGCGCAGATGACGACCGCACGGGATCAGGCAACGCTGGCGCTGCGCATGCATCAGGATTTCCCGCAATATTATCACTACTTCAGCACCGAACAGTTCACCTGGGGAAAGTCCCGCATCCGTAATCACAACCGTCTCCTGGGCGAGTATCGCGGCACAACGGGCCTCAAAACCGGCTACACCAATGCCTCGGGCTTCAACCTGACGGCCACGGTCGAACGCGACGACAAGTTCGTGATCGGCGTTGTCATCGGGGGCGAAAAGGCCAAGTCGCGCGATCGGCACATGGTCGAAATTCTCGACCGTGCCTTCCCAAAAGCCGTTGCGATGAAGACAAGCCGCACGCAATTCGCGGCGGCACCGCCTGTTCCGGTGGTGCGGCCTGACGCTGCGGCGGGAGTTATCCCCGCCGAAGATCGCGCTGCGTTGCTTCAGCTTGCCAGTGCGATCGACGGGGACACCAGTATGACAGGCCGTGCCGAAGGCGACGGCGACATGACGACGCCCGCGCCTGTCGTCATGGCGGCCCTTCCGGAACCGAAACCCGTAACAAGGCGTTCTGCCGCGCCGGTCGACAACGTCACCGCCTACGCTGCTGCTGCACTGCGCACCGCCGAGGATGCGGGCCGCCAGGCGGGCCGTGAGATCGGCAACTTCCTCGTTGCACCGGCAAATGCCAGCATCAGCCCTGACGCGCCGGCCAATCCGCTGGTGCGCGAAGCGGCGCTCGATCCGGCCCGTACCGCGCCCGCCGCCCGTCAGTCATGGCGCGAAGGCGACCCGCTTATTCCCGACGGCACATGGATCATTCAGATCGGTGCCTATGCCGGCCAGGCCGATGCCGTTGACAGTATCCGCAAGGCGCTCCGCGCGGCGCCGAACGAACTCGGCACCGCAGTTCCCGTCACAATCCCGGTCAAGACCGCCGACAACCGCACGCTCTATCGCTCGCGCTTCGGCGGCTTCGACAACGAAACGGCGGCGAAAACCGCCTGTGGCCGGCTCGCACGCCAAAGCATCCCGTGCATCGCCATTCCGCCGGCGAACTGGGCCATGCCCCAGACCGCCAAGGCCGAACGCGGCTAGGCGGAAGCCCGCCGTTCCTCGACAGGCAAGGCCAGCGCATCGATCAACGCACGCACCTCGGCGCGCGCGGCGACATGCGACATCGACATCTGGGCCTCGACCCCCTCCTCCCGAAGATCGAGCAGCGTCAGGCCGGACGGAAACATCTCGCGGAAGATCACGCGTTCGCCGAAGCCTGGTCCCGTGCGAAAGCCGATCCGGTCGGCCAGCGCGCCGAGCACGGCCTCGACACGCCGCTTGTTCTTGGCATCGAGATGAGAAAGCCGGTTTCGGATCACCACCCAGTCGATTTCACCGCCATCGCGCATGGCGCGCCGCTTCCGGCTCTCCCACACCATTTCGCTGTAAACGCTGGGTCCCTTGATGCGGTAGGTCTGCGGATCGACCCGCCCAAGCAAATCGAAATCGACAAAACTGTCATTCATGGGCGTGACAAGCGTATCGGCGCGGGCATGCCCGAGGCGCGACAAATGGTTGTCGCTGCCAGGACAATCGACAACGATGAAATCGTTTTCTGCTGCCAGCCGCGCCATCACCGCATCGAGCGCTTCCTCATCCGCCGCGTTGGCTTCGCTGATCGTCCCGAGCGCAGAGCGCGCAATCACGACATGATCGGGCATCACGAGTTTGACCCCGGCAGCATCCGCCCATGCCTTGCGGTTTTCCACATAGCGCGTCAGCGAGCGCTGCCGCCCGTCGAGATCGACCGAACCAACCCTCAGCCCCTCATGCAGCAGCAAGGCAATCACATGCATGGCGGTCGTCGTCTTGCCCGACCCGCCTTTTTCGTTACCCAGAACGATCACATGGGCAGGCCGCCGCCCGCTCCCGGATTCAGTCATATATCCCCGCAAAACCAGCCACCCGAATCGCGAGCGGAGTGTGGGTAGTGCGACCAGGAGCGTCAACTGTTCCCATGCGGAGCGGCCATAAGGCGCCGCTCTTGCGGTCCCCCCCATCGGTCCGGCTACACTCGATCCGCTCGACCGGCGGACGCACCTCCAGACGACCTCCCCGCCGCTCCCCTTGAAGTGGCAATTCCGAGGAGTCCTTTCGAATGAACGGCATGCTCACACTCGACAAGCTTTCAGACCTTGTTGCCGCCGGCGAGATCGATACCGTCGTCATGGCCATGCCGGACATGCAGGGCCGTCTCGTCGGCAAGCGCATGGCGGCCGGATATTTCCTCGATACAGCGGTCCACGAGACCCATGCCTGCAACTACCTTCTGACGGTCGACACCGACATGGAGCCGGTGCCGGGATACAAGGCCGCGAGCTGGGCACAGGGCTACGGCGATTTCGTGTTGAAGCCCGACCTTGCAACGTTGCGCCGTATTCCGTGGCTGCCTGCAACTGCCCTCGTTCTTTGCGATACGCTCGATCATCACGGTGAGGATGTTCCGCATGCGCCGCGCGCCATCCTGAAGAAGCAATTGAAGCGCGTTGCCGCCATGAAGATGAAGGCTTTCACGGCTTCCGAGCTCGAATTCTATCTCTTCGACGACACTTATGAAGCGGCGCATGAAAAGCGCTATCAGGGGCTGAAAACCGCCAACTGGTACATTGAGGACTACCACGTGCTCGCGACCTCGAAAGAGGAAGGCATCATGCGCGCCATCCGCAACGGGTTGGAGGGCGCCGGCATTCCGGTCGAGAATTCGAAGGGCGAATGGGGCCCCGGCCAGGAGGAAATCAATATCCGTTATGCCGAGGCGCTCGAAATGGCGGACCGGCACACCATCCTCAAGAACGGCATCAAGGAAATTGCCTGGCTGCACGGCAAGGCCGTCACCTTCATGGCCAAATGGAACTACGAGCTGGCGGGATCCTCCTGCCACATCCACATGTCGCTCTGGGACGAGAAGGCCAAAAACGCCCATTTTTTCGACAAGGACGCGAAGCCGCATGGCATGTCGGAACTGTGCCAGCAATTCCTGGCCGGCCAGCTGGCCCATGCCCGCGAGCTGACTTATTTCCTGGCACCGCAGGTCAACTCCTACAAGCGCTTCGTCAACGGCTCTTTCGCGCCGACCAACATCGTATGGTCCAACGACAACCGGACGGCCGGCTTCCGCATGTGCGGCCAGGGCAAGAGCCTGCGCATCGAATGCCGGATCGGCGGCGCCGACCTGAACCCCTATTTGGCCTATGCAGCACTTCTGGCGGCGGGCCTTGACGGGGTGGAGAAGGAAATGGCGCTCGAGCCCGAATTTTCAGGCGATGCCTATGTGGGCAGCGGCATTCCGTCGCTGGCCAAGAACCTGCGCGACGCCCTGACCGAGCTGGAAAAGTCGGATACGCTCCGCGCCGCTCTCGGCGATGACGTCGTGGAGCACTATCTCCATGCTGGCCGCTGGGAACAGTTCGAATACGACCGGCGAGTTACCGATTGGGAACTGAAGAGAGGCTTCGAACGCGGATGAGCGGCACACTGAAAGTCATTTCTCCCGTCGACGGAAGTATCTATGCCGAGCGTCCGCTCGCAGCATGGGAAGAGGTCGACGGCGCGCTGAACGCCGCGCGTGCCGCCCAGGCCGCATGGAAACTTGTCCCCATCGCCGAACGCGCCGCCCTCTGCACCCGCTTCACCGAAGCCTTTGTCGCGATGAAGGACGAAATCGTGCCGGAACTTGCCTGGCAGATGGGCCGTCCCATTGCCTATGGCGCCGGTGAGGTGCGCGGCTTTGAGGAGCGCGCGCGCTACATGATCGGTATCGCGCCGGAGACGCTGGCCGACATCGACGCCGGCCCGAAGGAAGGTTTCCGGCGCTGGGTGCGCCGTGAACCGATCGGCACCGTGCTGACCATCGCCGCATGGAATTATCCCTACCTGATCGCCGTCAATTCGGTGGTACCGGCGGTCATGGCCGGCAATGCAATCATCCTGAAACATTCCGGCCAGACACCGCTCTGTGCCGAACGTTTTGCGATGGCCTTCGAGAAGGCCGGTGCACCTGATGGGCTTTTTCAGGCGATCCATATGAGCCATGAAATGACCGAAAAAACGATCGGCGATCCGCGCGTCGATTTCGTGCAATTCACCGGCTCGGTCGCCGGCGGCCGCGCCGTCGTGAAGGCGGCGGTCAATCGTTTCATCGGCATCGGGCTTGAACTCGGCGGCAAGGACCCGGCTTATGTTCGCGCCGACGTCAACCTGCCCTTCGCCATCGAAAATCTCGTCGACGGCGCATATTTCAATTCCGGCCAGTCCTGCTGCGGCAAGGAGCGGCTCTATGTTCATGCCGATGTTTATGACGATTTCGTCGAAGGCTTCGTCGACCTGACGAAGAAATACAAGCTCGGCGACCCGCTCGACCCCGAAACGACGATCGGACCAATGGTCCGCACCTCCGCCGCAACCTTTGTGCGCGGCCAGATCGCCCAGGCCATCCGCGGCGGCGCGAAGGCGCTGATCGGCGAAGCACATTTCCCGGCCTCAAGGCCCGGCTCGCCCTATCTGGGGCCCGAAGTGCTGGTGGACGTCAATCACCAGATGGAGGTGATGCGCGAGGAAACCTTCGGCCCCGTGATCGGCATCATGAAAGTCTCGTCCGACGACGAGGCGATTGCATTGATGAACGACAGCCCTTACGGCCTGACCGCCTCGGTCTGGACCGAGGACACCGAGGTCGGCGAAAAGCTCGGCGAACGGCTCGAAACCGGCACCTTCTTTCTCAATCGCTGCGACTATCTCGATCCCGCGCTCGCCTGGACCGGCGTCAAGAACACCGGCCGCGGCGCCACGCTGTCGCCCGTGGGCTATGAAAGCCTGACGCGTCCCAAGAGTTATCACCTGAGAACGCAAACAAAATGATCGACACCTATCCCAATCTCGTCGGCAACTGGAATTTCCCGACCAAAATGCGCTTCGGGGCCGGGCGCATCAAGGAACTCGCCGAAGCCTGCGGCGCCGCCGGTATCGAGCGGCCATTGCTGGTCACAGATCCCGGCCTGAAGCCGTTGCCGATGATCGCCGAGGCGCTTGCCCTCCTCGAAAAGAACGGTCTTGCCTGCGCTCTCTTCGCCGACGTTCACCCCAATCCGGTCGGCGCCGATGTCGAGGCTGGCCTGAAGGCCTTCCACCGGGGCAAGCATGACGGCGTGATCGTTTTCGGCGGCGGCAGCGCCATGGATGCCGGCAAGGCGGTCGCCTTCATGTCCGGCCAGACACGGCCGATGTGGGACTATGAAGACCGTGAGGACTGGTGGACCCGTGCCGACCCGAACGGCATCGCGCCGGTCATCGCCGTGCCGACAACGGCGGGCACAGGCTCCGAAGTCGGCCGCGCCGCCGTTATCACCGATGAGAGCGACCACACCAAGAAGATCATCTTCCACCCGAAGATGATGCCGGTCGACGTGATCTGCGACCCCGAACTGACGATCGGCTTGCCGCCCAACATCACGGCGGCAACCGGCATGGATGCGCTCTCCCATAATCTCGAAGCCTATTGCGCACCCTTCTGGCACCCGCTGGCGCAAGGCGTCTCGCTTGAAGGCATGCGGCTTTGCAAGGAATGGCTGCCGGAAGCGGTGAAGCGTGGCAGCAATGTAGAAGCCCGCTCGTTCATGCTTGCAGCCTCCTCGATGGGCGCGACGGCATTCCAGAAGGGCCTCGGCTCGATGCATGCGATGAGCCATCCCTGCTCCTCGCTGCGGGGCACGCATCATGGTCTCACCAACGCCGTGGTGATGCCTTATGTACTGCTGCACAACCGCAAGGCGATCGAGGAAAAGATCGTCGCGGCCGCCAATTATCTCGCCTTGAAAGACCGTAGTTTCAATGGCTTCGTCGACTGGATTCTGACGTTACGTGAGGCGATCGGTATCCCGAACACGCTGAACGAGATCGGCGTCGACACCGGCATCATTCCGCAACTGGCGGCGATGGCGCTTGAAGACCCCTGCACAGGCGGCAATCCACTGCCGATGAGCGTGCCGGTCTACGAGGACCTGTTCGCACGGGCAATCGAAGGCAGGCTCGCCTGACCGTCACTTGGAATGCCCCGGCACCCATCTGCCTTGCGCATCGTGGTGACCGGGAACATAGCCCCTGGACTTCTGGCCCGGCGGCGGCAACGGCAATGGTCCGCCCTCGCGCTCGTAAGGCCTGACCCAACCGCCATGCTCGCTTTGATGGCCCGGCACGAAGGTCTTGAGCGGCGCAACGCGCGGGCCCTCGGGCTCAATGATCTCGGGGGCGCCCACGTCGGTGAAGATCGACGTCTCCGCCACCGCGGGAGCAGGCAACACGACAATCAGCGCGGCGGCGACAATCCTGTTCATCTCCTCGATATAGGGGGCAAGCGGCATGAAACCAGCGGCCAATTGATGTCGTTCGGCGCTGCCGCTATCTTCCGCGCGATCTCAGGAGAACCGGCCATGCCGCTCGACACCACAAGCCACAAAGTCCCTGTCGCCCGCAGCGCCGCGGACCTCCGCTCGGCTGTCGCCGCATGGCGCGCGAAGGATGAAACGGTCGCGCTGGTGCCGACGATGGGCGCGCTTCACGAGGGGCATCTTTCCCTTGTCGATCTCGTGCGGACAAAAGCCAATCGGGTCGTCGTTTCGATCTTCGTCAATCCGACGCAATTCGCACCGCATGAGGACTTCTCGGCCTATCCTCGTACCGAGGCCGCCGACGCCGCAAAGCTCGAAGGCAAGGCCGACCTGATTTTCGCGCCGGATGCTGCGGATATGTACCCCGAAGGCTTTTCGACGACGATTTCGCTGTCCGGCGTCACCGAACCGCTCGAGGGGCAGTTCCGCCCGACACATTTCGCCGGTGTCGCGACGGTGGTGGCCAAGCTGATCCTGCGCGCCATGCCCGACATCGCAATCTTCGGTGAAAAGGACTGGCAGCAATTGATGGTGATCCGCCGCATGGTTGCCGATCTCGACATTCCGGTTGAAATTCTCGGCGGGCCGATCATGCGCGAGGCGGATGGTCTCGCCATGTCGTCGCGCAACGTCTACCTGACCCCCGCCGAACGCGCGGCGGCCGGACAACTCAATGTGATCCTCAAGGAAACGGCCATAAGTATTTCTGCTGGCATACTTATTCCGGAAGCGACGAAGGCCGGCGCGGCGAAAATTCTGGCACTCGGCTTCGACAAGCTCGACTATCTGGAAGTGCGCGAAGCCGCCTCGCTGAAGGAATTTCCCACAGGCCGCCCGACCGGTCCCGCGCGCATTCTGGTTGCCGCCAAAATCGGCAAGACCCGCCTGATCGACAACATGCCGGTCTGACGCCTCACCTGAGATGCGTCGTCAGCCAGTCCCGCTGCACCGGCGCGGACATCTTGAACATATCCCCGGTGTACGCCTCGAAATGCATGCAGGGCAGCGCAAGGAATTTCTTTGGCTCGAGCGCGGTTTCATAGGCAGCGGCCGTCATGTCGAAGGGCGTCAGATGGTCTTCGAGCGCCGCCACCATCAGCAGCGGCGTTGGTGAAATGCGCGGAATGTAGATACCGGGCTCGTATTCCGTGAAGAGCTCCACCGACTGCAGCGTCACCTCGTTCTGCCACGGTGTCTGGCGCTCCTTGCCGAATGCTGTGAAAAACTCCCAGGTGTCGGCGGTCGGCAAGGCCGAAGGCTCACCCTCCGGCGCGGTGACGGGCATGCGGGCGGGCGCCGCGCCGCCGATCCGCGCCATGCGGTCGGCATCGAACCCCGCACGCAAGCCCTTCCAGTGATCGCCCCGAATGAGCCGGCGCGCGGTCTCGAGCCCGGCCACCAGCGGCACCTGCGCGATCACGCATTTGACGCGCCTGTCGATGGCGGCAACCACCAGCACATGCCCGCCCGAATAGCTCGATCCCCAGATGCCGATGCGGTTCGGGTCGACTTCCTTCAGCGTTTGCGCATAGGTGATCGCGTCGCGATAGCCGTCGATCTGCTGACGCGGGTCGATGTGCCCGCGCGGATTGCCGTCACTCGCCCCGAGATTGCGGTGGTCATAGACCAGCGCCGCTATGCCGGCCTCGGAGAAGAAGGCCGCGAAATCGTCGAGATACATTTCCTTTACGGCGGAAAAACCGTGCGCCATGACGACAGCGGGCGACGGGCCGGTCGCGCCTTTCGCCGGGTAGAACCAGCCGCGCAACGTCACGCCGTCTTCGGTTTTGAATTCGATGTCACGGCGCATGCTTTCTCCCCGGCTCGGTTTTCTTCAGCCCATCACACATGAAGGAAGCTGTCACCCGCCCCTACGGGCGGGGCCTAGAGCAATCCGAGCTCTTCCAGTTCGCGCCGCATTTCGTCCGGCATGTCCTCGCCGGGATCGCCTTTCCTCACGTCGGGCGGCGCGTCTTTCGCCTCGAAATAACGCCAGCCCTGAAAGGGCCGCCGTTCCTGCCGGCGCGTCGCAACAATCTCCTTGTCGAGCACGAGGCGGCAACGGCCGATGCCCTCGGCATCCTTGAACGGTTCGATGCCGATCAGCCGCTGGCGGCAGCGGATAACGCCCTTCATCACCCAGTAGAGCGACCCGCCCGCCAATATCTCGTCGGCGCGCTTCGGCGTCATCCGCGTGACATGGACGAGCTTTTGCGGCTGCTTGCGTTTTTTCATTTCGGCGAGCCGCGCCGCCTGCCATGTCGCCAGATCCGCAATATCTTCGGCGCCAACGCAAAGCTTGATCAGGTGGAGAGGCATTGACGGGGTATCTCTTCTCAAACTATAACACCGTTATAAACACATCGGACAGGAGCCTGACAGATGAGCGATCCCGCCCAGACCTTTCTGACCCGCTGGTACGCCTATGTCGAGAACCACGACCCGGCGCTGCTGCAGACCATTGTCGCCGACGGCGCGACGATCTCCTCGCCCGCCTTCTACAAGCCGAAGACCTCGAAGGACTATGTGATCGCCATTCTGACCACGGTCGTCGCCGGTTTCGAGGACTTCACCTACACAAAGGAATGGCTCGACGGCAACGAGATCATC
>NZ_JBBECC010000152.1:0-82461 GCF_040882025.1 Parvibaculum sp.
CGCGATTTGGGTCCCCAAACCCGTTTGTGACAGTTTTATGACAGTTTCGTGACAGAGGGGGGGTGCGCTGCCGCCGCGCTGCTGCCATCGGCTGCGCAAATCGGGCGCAAGCCACTGAAGGCATTACGCTTTCGGGTCCGGCGCGGGCTTTTGTGACAGAACGATGACAGTCTGTGCCGTCCGGCAATGAAAAACCGGAGCGGCGCGCAAGGGCGCCAGCCCCGGTTTTGCCGTTCTCCCCCCGAAGAACGATAGATCTGACTTACTGCGCGGCCGGCCGCTTGACGACGACGCCGCCATCATTGACCACCACCGGGCTCTCGCCCAACGCGGCGCGCGGCGCCGGGCGCGGTGCGTCGGTGCTGTTGGCGGCGGGTCCGGGGCGCGGCGCCGACGGGCGCAGGCTGGCGCCGGACGAGGCCTGGCCGATCGGGTCGTCCGAATGGCGGCAATTGCCTTCGAAGAAGGCGCCGGTCTCAACAGCCAGCGCTTCGTGCAGGATGTCGCCCTCGACATGGCAGGTCGAGGAAAGCTGCACGCGGCGGCCGCGAATGGTGCCGATAACGCGGCCTCGGATCACGATGTCTTCCGCGACGATTTCGCCGGTAATCGAGGCTTTTTCGCCGATTGTCAGCGACTGGCTGCGAATGTCGCCTTCCACGGTGCCGTCGACCTGGATGTCGCCGGTCGCCGTCATGTTGCCATGGACCACCAGATCGTTGGAGATGATCGACGGCGCGGTGCGGGTGCCCGGGCGCTTGCCGGGGAGGGGCGCGGGAGCCGCCATCGCGGGAACCGCGGCCTTGTCGGAGTCTTTATCCTTGCTTCGCGAAAACATAATGCCCTGCCTCAATGAACTTGGAGGGGTTACGAACGATACCGTCGAACCAGACCTCATAGTGAAGATGGGGCCCGCTGCTGCGGCCAGAAGACCCTACTCTGCCGATGATCTCCCGGAATGCAACTTTCTGGCCAGTCTTGACGTCCATGCGGCCGAGATGCCCGTAGCGGGTCCGGAAGCCGTTGCCGTGGTCGATTTCGACGATGCGGCCATAGCCGCCGCGCCAGCCGGCGAAGGTGACCGTGCCGGCGCCTGGCGCGAACACGCGCTCGCCGTAAGGGGCCGCCAGATCCTCGCCCGAATGGAACGCCATGCGGCCGTTGAAGGGGTCGCGGCGCGAGCCGTAGCTGCTCGTGCGGCGGTAGTTGAGCAGCGGTTCGGCAAGAGGCATTTGTGCAATGGATTCCTCAAGATCGGCCACTGTCCTCAGATTTTGGCTGACCCGGTAGAGCTGCCGTCCGAAGCCGCTATCGGCTGCGCCTCCGGCCAGTGCCTCCCGGTCGGCCAGGTCGATGAAGGGGCCGCCCTGGGCTGCCTCTCCCGCCTTGCCGCGGCGCTCGATCAGCGTCTCCGGGTCGATCACCTTGGTCATGCCGATGATCGATTTGAGCTCGCGCACCCGCCGGTCGGTCACTTCCTCGATATTGTTGATGAGCGTCTGCTGGGCCCGGTCGATCCGGGCCAGCCGCGTGTCGATCTGGGCCACCGTGCCGTTCTGGGCGTTGCCGTCGCCGGCAAGGCCCGCCATCGCGGTCAGCTCGGCAAGGCCCGTCAGGTCGACCGTGCCGCCGGCATTCTCGGCCGCGTCGATGACGAAACGGCCGGTTTCCGCCAGTTTACGGGGGCCTGTCGTGGTATCGGCGAGGACCGGCCCGTCCGATTGCCGCTCGACCCGCATCAGCACCTTGTTGCCGCGCGCGTCCTCGATCTTGCCGCCGGCCGTCGCCGCGTAGCGCCGGCGCATCGTGTCGAGTTCGGAGCTGGCGGTCTGGCGCTGGCTCATCAGCGAGGCGAGCTGGCGGTGCTTGTCCTCAAGCTGCATCGTCGTCGCGAGGAAGCGTTCCTCGGTAATGATCAGCTGCCCGTTCAGCTCGTCATAGGCCGATTGCAGCTGCGCCATCCGCTCCTCATAGGCGCCCTGCATCTTGACGTAGCGGCGCTCCTTCGAAGCGATGATCTGCTCCTTGAACACCACATTGACCGATGCAAAAGCGATCCAGCCGAAGAAAACGAAGGCGACTGTCGCGAAAAAAGTCTGCGTCAGCGGCGACAGCGAAATGAACTGCACATGCCCGTGGCTGCGGATATAGATCTGCCGCTCCACGTACATATGTCGCAGAAAATCGCGGATTCTGTCAGGCCAACCGGCCCTACGGTGCATGCCCCTCAATGCCCCACAACCCCCTCTGTTTGCTGTCCCATTCCACCCAAATTGGGACAGGATTACAACATACGCGCCTTAACAATTGATGTTAATGGTTAATTCTAATTCACGAAAAATGCCGCGCCGGCCGGGGCCCCGCGGTCGCGTGTCTCGGCCAGCGGCTCGTAAAAATCGGGTTCGAGCCCGGCCGCCCGCCGCGCCGCCTCGTTGAAGGGCGGCTTCAGCGCCCCGCGGAAATGCCGCCGCACCAGCGTCTGAAACGTCTCCCGCGGCTCGGTGCCCCGCACCCGGCAGAGATGGGCAAACCACACCGTGCCCGCCCGCACATGATCCTGCTCCTCGCGGTAGATCGTCCGCAAGATCGCCGCGCTTTCCATGTCGGCCGCCGCTTCAAGCCGTTCGATCATCCCCGGCGTCACATCGAGGCCGCGCGCCTCCAGCACCATCGGCACCACCGCGAGCCGCGCCATCAGGTCATGGCGCGTCTCGGTGGCGGCCTGCCACAGCCCGTCATGGGCGGGCAGGTCGCCATAGCGGGCGCCGAGTGTTTTGAGCCGTGTTTGCAGCATCGCGAAATGCCGCGCCTCGTCGCGGCCCACCGCCACCCAGTCGTCGAAAAGCCGGCGCGGCAGGTCCGCCTCGGCAAAGCGTCCGACGAGATCGAAGGCAAGATCGATGGCGTTGAGTTCGATATGCGCCAGCGCATGCAGCAGCGCGATGCGGCCGCGTGCGCCCTTGAAGGCACGTCGCGGCATGTCGCGCGGCGCCAGCAGCTCGGGCGCCGCCGGCCGAGCCGGTCGGTCCGGCATCGCAATCGCCGCGCCGCCGGCCGGCAGCAGCGTCAGTTCGGATGCCCGCCACGCCGTGGCGACACGTCCCGCCAGACGCGCCTTCTCATCGGCATCGGCACAGGCAAGAACCGCATAGGCGCCTTCGGCAAGCGATGTCCCGGGCACGTCTCTAGAGGTCCTTGACCGCGGCGAGAACCTCTTCCGCGTGGCCGTTGACCTTCACCTTCGGCCAGACCTTCTGCACCACGCCCTTGCCGTCGATCAGAAATGTCGACCGGGTAATGCCCATGAACTTGCGGCCATAAAGGCTCTTTTCGCCCCACACGCCATAGGCCTCGAGCATCTTGCCGCCCTCGTCCGATAGCAGCCGGACCGTCAATCCGTGCTTGTCGCGGAATTTGCAGTGCTTCTCCACCGTGTCCTTCGAAACGCCGAGCACGACCGCGCCTGCGGCGTCGAATTTCTTCTTGAGGGCGCTGAAGGCGATAGCCTCGGTGGTGCAGCCCGGCGTGTCGTCCTTGGGGTAGAAATAAAGGACGACCTTCTTTCCGGAGAGGCTCTTCAGCGTCACCGCGCTGCCGTCGTCGGCCGGCAGATTGAAGGCGGGCGCCTTGGCGCCAATCGCCGGAAGCTTGCTTGCCGTCTCTTTCTCTTTGCGTTTGGGTGCCGTTGCCATGCGTTCCGCCTCTTCTTCGTGCTGCCGGCCTGTGGGGGCCGGATGGGGCAGGGCATGATATGGGCCCCGGCTCCGCCATGCCAGCCGCGTTAAGCCTGTTTGCAGGTAAGGTCCCGCCCGGCCTGCCAATTTTGCAGACTTGGCGGCGGTCAGGAGGTAGATAATGCCCGACTCGCTTTTGCCTTATTTCTGCTGTCTGCATGGGCAGACATGCATGGGAAAGATGTCGTTTCTTGATCCGCCGGACCAGTAAGATTGCGTTGGAAGTGGTGGGCGTTGCCGTGGCGGCGATGGCGGTCTTGCTTGCCGTGCTGGCATGGCGCCTGTCGTCCGGCCCGGTATCCGTGTCCTTTCTGGCTGAAATGATCGAAAACGCGGCCAGTCCGTCGCTTCAGGGCGGGGCGCTCGACATCGGCGACACCGTGCTGAGCTGGTCGGCCGACGATCGTCGATTGTCCATGCGCCTGGTGGACGTCAGGCTGACCGGCGCCGATGGCAACGACATTGCTTTCGTTCCCCAGCTCGCGGTCCAGGTCAGCCTGCCGGCGCTTCTGCGTGGCGTCCTGGCGCCGACGGCGGTCGATTTCCATGGTGTCAGCGCAACGGTCCTCCGCCGCCCGGACACGGGCCTCACGCTGGCCATGGCCGGTGCCGGGACGCAGGCCCGGCCGGCCGATCCGGAAGCGGCGGCGTTTGTGGGCCGGTTGATCGAAGGGCTTTCTGCCGGCGACGAAACCGGAACGCCGCTGGACTACCTGACCCATGTCGGCATTCGCGACGGGACGTTGCGGTTCGTCGACGAGGTCAACGGCGTCGCCTTCGATGCGCCCTCGGCAAATCTGGTGATATTTCGGGGCGCGGGCGGCCTTGCGGGCACACTGCGCGCCGATATCTTGATCGACGACACGACCGCGGCCATCGAAATGCACGGGCTGCTGCCGTCCGGCTCCGATACCGCGCATATCGAAGCAACGGCCGGCAATGTCGTGCCGGCCGCCTTCGCGCGCATGTCGCCGGCCTTCGCCGACTACGCGATATTCAACGCCCCGGTCGGGGCACAAGGCGAATTGAGGATCAGGGCAAACGGGGACCTGCTGACGGCGCGGCTGACGCTCGACGCCGGCCGCGGCGTGATCGATCTGCCGGACCCATGGGATGCCTCGATCCCCATCGAGAAGGCGCATGCCGAGGTCGAATTCGACGGCACCGCGCGGCGCATCGATCTTGTCGGCCTGACCTTCGAGGCGGGCCCGCACCAGGCCTCGCTTACGGGCCGCCTTGATTATCGTATCGGCGATGGTCTCAACATTGCCGGCGCAACCGTCGATCTGGTCGCCGATCGCGTCCACACCGAAGTGCCGGGATTCTTCGAGGGCCCCGTCGATCTCGAAAGCGCGCGTCTGAAGGGCGATTTCGATTTCGATGCGCTGAGTGCCGAGATTGAGGAGCTTTCCATCGGCGCGGCAGGCGGCGGCCTTTCGCTGAGCGGCACCGTGCGCGATGGCGAGCGGTCGCCCGCCGTGCGCGCCTCCGGCCGTCTCGACGCGATGCCGCTCGATGCCTTCAAGGCGATCTGGCCGTTGCCGCTGGCAAAAGGCGCCCGCGAGTGGGTCGGCAAAAATCTCTCCGGCGGCGACGTGACGAGCGGCGCCTTCGAAGTCGATATGCCGGCGGGCATGATCAAGGATGCCGACAACCGCATTCCGATACCGGACGAGAATCTTCGGGTCGAATTCGCGGTTAAGGGCGCGACCATGATTTATCTCCGTGAAATGCCGCCGATGGAAAATGTCGAAGCGCGCGGACAGGTTGTCGGCAATCGTTTCGACGCGTGGGTGTCGGCGGCCGATATCGACGTTCCCGAGGGCGGTTCCCTGGCCGTCAGCGAGGGCCATTTCCATGCCGACGAACTCAACCGAAAGGGAGCGCCCGGCCATATCGAGTTCGCGGCCACCGGCGCGACAGCCGACATTCTTTCATTGCTCGATCATGAACCGCTCAACCTGATCGGCAATTTCGGTGTCGACCCGCGCAACGTGGCAGGCAGCGGCCGCATCAAGGGCCAGCTTTCCCTGCCGCTGGTGAAGGGTGTTACCATCGAGGAGGTCGATTTTGCCGGCACCGCGCATGCCGACGACCTCGCCATTCCCGGCATACTGCGCAACCTGTCCATCACATCGGGCGCGCTCGACATCGAAGTTTCGCGGACCATGCTGGTCGCACGCGGTCCGGTCGGCATCAACGGGGCGCCGCCGCTGGACCTGGAATGGAAGGAAAACTTTCGCCGCGAGGAGCCCGCCGGCTCGTCCTATCGATTGGTCGGTACGCTGGATGATGACGGACGCAACGCACTTGGCCTCGGGCTCGACGGGTTTCTCGACGGACCGGCAACGTTCGACGCGAAGTTCAGCGGCGACGGCAAGGAAGTAAATCGTGCCTCCATCAAGGCGGAGCTGTCGGACACCGTCGTCAAACTTGACTATGCCAGCTGGTCGAAAGCCGCCGGGATTCCGGCGGCGGCGGACCTCAAGCTGGCATTTTTGCGCGGTGGCGGTTTCCGGATTACCGAATTCAGGCTCGTCGGCGACGGGATCGAGGCGCGCGGCGATTTTTCGATCGGATCCGACGGCCGGCTGACCGAAGCGAACTTGCCCGTCGTCAGGCTTGGCGCGGACAATGACTTCGCCTTTATGGCCGCGCCCACCGAGGACACGTCCTTGACGATGACCGTCAGCGGCGCGCGTTTCGATGCGCGCCGGATCCTTGCAAACATTATCTCCGGTTCGGAGAACGCGGATGACGAGGCGGCCGGAGAGCCGCCATCGCTGTCACCCGAAGCCGTGGCCGATCCCGCGCGCCGGACCGCGATACGTGCCGAAATCGCTCGGGCAACCGGCAACAACGACACGACGTTCCACGCCGTCAGCGCGGATGTCGTTCAGGTGGATGGCCGTATCTGGACGTTGAATGTGACGGCGGTCGACCCCCAGGGAACACCCCTGACCGCCAGAATTGGTCCGGATGAGGCTGGCATGCGCCATCTCGCCGTGGCATCCAACGACGCCGGCGTTGTCTTCCGCGCGCTCGATTTCACCGGCAGCATGAGAGGCGGCACGCTCAGTGCGACGGGGGTTTATGACGACGCGGCCGCGGGTTCGCCGCTGAAGGGGGTCGTAACCATTGACGGGTTTCGCGTCGTCGAGGCGCCGGTCCTCGCAAATATCCTGACGGTCGGATCGTTGACTGGCATTCGCGATACGCTGAACGGCGAGGGCATTCTGTTCAATCGGCTGGAGCTGCCATTCAGCATTACCGAAGGCCATATCTTCGTTGACGATGCCCGGACCTCCGGCCCCGCCATCGGCTTGACGATGAAGGGCAATGTCGACCGTGCGACTGACAAGGTCGACATGGAGGGAACATTGGTTCCCGCCTACACGATCAATTCGTTTCTGGGTCAGGTTCCGGTATTCGGCCCGTTGATCGTCGGCCGGGAGGGCGAGGGTATTTTCGCCCTGACTTATCGGGTGCGCGGGCCGTCGGAGGACCCGACGGTCACCGTCAACCCGCTCTCGGCATTGGCGCCCGGCTTTCTGCGCCGGATATTCGAATTCGGCGGCGCGACAGTGATTGACCCTCCCGTTGCGCGGCCAGCACCGGCGGATTCTTCTGCGCTGCCGGACGATGCCGGGCCCGCGACGCCGCCATCCGATATTCCTCCCGCACCGCAAAACTGAAGAATCCCACCGATTTGAGATTGCGGAGTTTCACTCCGTATATGTAGACTTCGCTATCGCTATTGTGCGGCAGGGGAGGAGGAGACCCATGTCTACCAATCAGAAGATGACGATGGATGCGGCCTATGAAGCGGTCGCGCCGGATGACTTTCCGGCGATGATGGATGTCGACCGTTATGGCAAGCGCTCGACCGCCTTCGACAAGATTATCTCGGCTACCCATGATCACTTCTGGGATCCGCTCGACAGCAAATACATCGACTTCTCCGAACCTTGGGACCTCGACAACGAACTACTGATGCCCGTGGACTTCAACATGGAGTTGAAGACGGCCGTCTCGGACAAGCTCGACGAGAAGCAGAAGATATATCTGGTCAACGAAAATGTCCGTTGGGGCATGTCGTCGATCCTGCATGGCGAGCAGGGTGCTTTGGCGCTGTCGGCGAGCCTGTGCCATATCCTGAAGGATCCGGGCGCGCAGGAATACGCCGCCAATCAGACGCGCGAGGAAGCACGTCATGTCACCGGTTTTGCCAAATATATTCAGGCCCGTTGGGGCAAGCCGACGGCATGCGGCCTGATACTCGAAAAATTGCTGTGCGAAATCGTCGCGACGCCGCTGGTCTGGAAGAAGCTTGTCGGCATGCAGATGATCGTCGAGGGTCTGGCAATGGGCGCTTTCGCGACCTTTTATGCCAAGACCAACGACCCGGTGATGCGTCGCCTGATGCAGCTGACCATGACCGACGAGGCCTTCCATCACAAGTTCGGCAAGATCTGGGCCGATCGGACCGTGCCGAACCTGCCGCCGGCCGAGCGCGATCTGATCGAGGACTGGGCGCTCGAAGTTTTCATGACGCTGATGCGCAATTCGACCGGCCCCGAACAAAAGAAGGCGATCTACGAGAAGGTTGGGCTCGACTGGCGTTGGGTGCAGGGCGCACTCGCTGAGGCGCTGACCGACAAGAACATGCGTGGCGAGCTGCAGGAGGCGACCAATATCTTCCGCGTGCTCATCAAGACGCTTGTCAAGGCCGGCATCGTCACGAGCCGCACCGCGCCGATGTATGCCGCCTATGTGGACATGGCCGAACTCTACGGCGAGGGCGACCGCATGATCGGCGACGACATTGCCGAGGAAGGCATCAAATATCTTCAGGCCATCAACGGCGCCGGCGGCGAGGCGGCGATTTTCGCGCTCGGCACCCCGACGGCGGCGGAGTAAAGGGACGACAGGAGCCATAAACACGGCAGCCCAATAAGCCGTGGAACGCGCTTTAGGGAGCGTTCAGGAAGAAGCCCTCCCCGGGAGACCGGGGAGGGCTCGTTCATTCCGGCTTCCGTTTCAAGCCTGCGGCTTCAGCAGCACATGCTTCTTCTTGCCGAGCGAAAGCTTGATGACGCCTTCAGGCGTCAGGTTCTCACGGACCAGCACCATTTTCTCGTCGCCGATCTGAGCGTCGTTGACGCGCACCGCCCCGCCCTTGATCTGGCGGCGGGCTTCACTGGTCGACGCCACCAGTCCAGCCTGAACAAGGGCGTTGAGAAGCCCATGTCCGACATCGAGCGCGTTAACATCAATCCCGACGGTCGGCAGGTCGGCACTGATCGCGCCCTCCTCGAAAGCGGTTCGGGCCGCTTCGGCCGCTTTTTCGGCCTCGACGCGCCCATGCGCCATGGCAGTCGCTTCGGTAGCGAGGATTTTTTTCGCCTCGTTGACCTCCGAACCTTCGAGCTTTTCGAGGCGCGCGATCTCATCAAGCGGCAACTCGGTAAAGAGCCGCAAAAAACGCCCGACATCGGCGTCCTCGGCGTTGCGCCAGTATTGCCAGTAGTCGTAGGGAGAAAGCATGTCGGCGTTGAGCCATACCGCGCCGGACGCCGTCTTTCCCATCTTTGCGCCTGATGATGTCGTCAGCAGCGGGCTGGTCAATCCATAGAGCTGCGCGCCGTCGGTGCGCCGCCCGAGTTCGATCCCGTTGACGATATTTCCCCACTGATCCGAGCCGCCCATTTGCAGCGTACAAGCGTATTTGCGGTTGAGCTCCACGAAGTCGTAGGCCTGCAGAATCATGTAGTTGAATTCGAGAAACGACAGGTTCTGCTCTCGCTCGAGCCGGATTTTCACGCTGTCGAACGACAGCATCCGGTTGACCGAGAAGTGGCGCCCGTAGTCGCGCAGGAAATCGATGTATTTGAGGTCGTCGAGCCAGTCGCGGTTGTTGACCATGACGGCATCGGATTTGCCGTTGCCGAACTTCAGAAACTTTTCGAACACGGATTTGATGCCGGCGAGGTTTGCGTCGATCGCCGCGTCCGTCAGCAGCGGCCGCGCCTCGTCGCGGAAACTCGGGTCGCCGATCCGGGTCGTGCCTCCGCCCATCAACACAATCGGCCTGTGCCCGGCCTTTTGCAGCCAGCGCAGCAGCATGATCTGAACGAGGCTGCCGACATGAAGGCTCGGCGCGGTCGCGTCGAAGCCGATATAGCCCGTCAACAGGCCTTCCAGCGCGCGCGCGTCGAGGCCCGCATCGTCAGATGTCTGGTGAATGAACCCGCGGGCGGAAAGCTCGCGCAGGAAATCGGACTTGAAGCTGGTCATAATCGGCTCGGGGTTTCGGATAGGCTAAAAGGCGCGGCTGGTGTATCACGCTTTGGCTGAGTGAAAAACGGACAAACGCCCATGATCCGCGCTTTGGGCCTGATGAGCGGCACCTCGCTCGACGGCATCGACGCCGCCATTATCGAAACCGACGGCGAGGGCGCCGTGCGTCCTGGCGCGTCGCTCACCATCCCCTACAAGCCGGAAGAGCGCCTGCTTCTTCGCCTGGCGCTTGAAGCCGCCATGAGTTGGGAGCCGGACGAACCCATGCCCGAAGAGGTTGCCGAAGCCGAGCGGCATCTGACGCTTGCCAATGCGCTGGCGGTGCGGGCCCTGCTGGTCGAGGCCGGGCTGAAGCCCGCCGACATATCCGTGATCGGGTTTCATGGCCAAACGGTACTCCATCAGCCGGGCCGCCGCCGGACGGTCCAGATCGGCCTTGGCGATGTGCTGGCGCGCCTGACCGGGATCGACGTGGTCAACGATTTCCGGAGCGCCGACGTGGCCGCCGGTGGCCACGGAGCGCCGCTGGTCCCGCTTTATCATCAGGCGCTCGTCGGCAGCACCGGGATCGTGGAACCGGTCGCAATCATCAATATCGGCGGCGTCGGCAATGTCACCTATGTATCGCCCGACGGCGTGCTTCTCGCGTTCGACACCGGCCCCGGTAACGCATTGATCGACGACTGGGCGCTCGAGCATATCGGAGAGCCGATCGATCGCGACGGCACACTGGCGGCGGGCGGTGAGGTCGACATGGACGTGCTGGAGCGCCTGATGTCGCATGAGTTTTTCGAAACGCCGCCGCCGAAATCGCTCGACCGTTTCTCCTTCTCGCCGGACGCCGTGAGACATCTCTCTCCGCCCGACGGCGCTGCGACGCTGACGGCCTTCACCGTCGAGGCCATCGCGCGCAGCCTTGCGCATGTTCCCGGAATACCTTCACGCTTCGTCATTTGCGGTGGCGGACGGCACAATCCAGTGCTGATGGCGATGTTGAGCAAACGGCTGCAGGGCGGCGTTCTTCCCGCCGAGGATCTCGGCTGGCGGGGCGACGACGTGGAGGCTGAAGCCTTTGCCTATCTCGCGGTCCGTTCGCTGCGCGGTCTTCCGCTCAGCCTGCCGACGACAACCGGCGTGCCGGAGCCGATGACCGGCGGCACGATTCACCGGGCCTATGCGGCGGCGGATGAATGACGTTCAGGTCTTTTCGGGCGCCGCCGCGAGCCGCTTGTCGAGATAGGCGCCGATCTTGGCCGCCAACGGCTCGAGATGCGACTCGAAGAAGTGGTTAGCGCCGTCCACCGACGCATGTTCGATGGTGATGCCCTTCTGGGTCTTCAGCCGCTCCACAAGCTTCAATACATCCGCCGGCGGCGCCACCTGATCGGCGCTGCCGTTGATGATGACGCCGGATGACGGGCAGGGGGCAAGGAAGGAAAAATCATACATATTGGCGAGCGGGGCGACAGCGATGAAGCCCTCGATCTCCGGGCGGCGCATCAGGACCTGCATTGCGATCCATGCACCGAAGGAGAAGCCACCGATCCAGCATTGCGCCGCATCCGGATTTTGCGATTGCAACCAGTCGAGTGCCGAAGCGGCGTCCGAAAGCTCGCCGATCCCGGAATCGAAGGCGCCCTGGCTGCGTCCGACGCCACGAAAATTGAACCGCAGCACGGAGAATCCCCGATTTACGAATGCCTGATAGAGGGCATAGGTCACGGGGTTGTTCATCGTCCCGCCGAATTGCGGATGGGGATGCAACACCAGCGCGACCGGTGAATTGGCCTTCCTGCTATGGTGGTAGCGGCCCTCGATCCGGCCGGCCGGGCCATTGAAAATCACTTCAGGCATGTCTGGGTCTGTCTCGGGCTATGCGGCCGGTGAGGTGTTGAACGGGTAATCTCCTACTAACGGACAAGGAGATATTTTTGCCGTAATCGACCAATTCCTCTGGAAATTCCGTCGCGAGATGCTAAATAGTTGACTAGGGCGCTCGGAAATCATAGAGCCTTGCGCTTAAACTCCGCGGAACTGGCTCCGTAGCTGCGATTTTGTCCTCGCACGCTCCGCTTCCGGTCCCTCGGGGCGCATGTTCTTAACACAAGCAATGGCCGGTTGTGCAAGCTTTTGACCGCCCTTTGCCAGCTAAACGAAGGAGTTGGTCGTGAAGCTCACCACGAAGGGCCGCTACGCTGTGATGGCTATGGCCGACTTGGCGCGGCATTCAGACGGAAGTCCCGTGGCGCTGGCGGAAATAGCAGATCGCCAGGAAATCTCCTTGTCCTATCTGGAGCAGCTTTTTGCCAAGCTGCGCCGGGGCGATCTGGTAAAAAGCGTGCGCGGGCCGGGTGGCGGTTATCTCTTGTCGCGCGCAGCCGATGACATTCGGATTTCCGACGTCATTCTTGCGGTTGACGAGCCGATCAAGGCGACACGCTGCGAATTGGGGTCGCCCAAAGGGTGTCTGCCATCGTCCGGCCGTTGTATCACCCATGATCTGTGGGAAGGCCTGAGCCACCAAATTCAATTTTATCTGGGCTCGGTATCTCTTGGTGACGTCATCGACGGCCGGGTGGCTGAACGCCAGGCCGTTGTCGGCGCCGCTACGCACCGCAAACAGGCCGGCATCGCCAACGCTGCCGACTGACCGAAAATTTGCCGATGGATTGGAGTCTCTCCGGGCGATGACGATGAAACGCGCCTATCTCGACCACAATGCGACAACGCCGTTGCGCCCGGAGGCGCGCGCGGCGGCTCTGCGCGCATTGGAGGTTACGGGCAATCCGTCGTCGGTGCATGCCGAAGGGCGCGCCGTGCGCGCACTTGTCGAAGCGGCACGCCGCGAGGTCGGAGCGCTCGCCGGCGCAAGCCCCAGCGAAGTGATCTTCACCAGTGGTGGCACGGAGGCCGCGCGCCTCGCCTTTCATGCGACCAGAACCGCGCAGGGCGCCGAACGCCTGATCGTTTCCGCAGTCGAGCATGATGCGGTGCTGGCCTCGGCCAAGGCTACGGGCCTGAATGTCGAGATTGCGCCGGTGGACGGCCAGGGCCGCCTTGACCTGGACGCGTTGGCGTCGCTTCTCGCCGGATCGGGCAAACGTCCGCTCGTCGCGTTGATGTATGCAAACAATGAAACCGGCGTCCTTCAGCCGGTGGCGGAAGCTGCGGCGCTGACGCATAGAGCCGGCGGCCTTCTGCTTTGTGACGCGGTCCAGGCGGCCGGCAAGGTCCCGCTCGATTTCCGGGCGCTGGGTGCGGACATGATGATGTTGGGTGGTCACAAGCTCGGCGCGCCCTTGGGTGTCGGCGCGCTCGTTGTGCGCGACGGATTGTCCTTTGCTGCCGACGCAGTGGGCGGTGGCCAGGAAATGCGCCGCCGGGCAGGCAGCGAGAATGTTTCCGGGATCGCCGGTTTCGGTGCGGCCGCTCGCGCCGCCCGGGAAGATCTTGAAAAGTTTTCCGGCCTGGCGCGTCTTCGCGACGGATTGGAAGAGCGGCTCGCTGCTGCTGTATCCGATGTGGTTTTCTTTGGGCAGGGTGCGGATCGTGTGCCCAATACGAGTTATGTCTCGGCCCCTCGCCTCGACGCCGAGACATTGCTGATGGTGCTCGATCTTGATGGTGTTGCTGTCAGCGCAGGTGCGGCCTGCTCATCGGGAAAGGTCGGCCGCCCTCGTGTGCTGGAAGCTATGGGCGTTGACCCGATGCTAGCGCACGGCGCGGTCCGGGTCAGCCTCGGCTGGTCGAGTGAGCGAAGCGACATCGACCGCTTCGTCGAGAGCTGGCTGCGGGCTTATGAACGCAGCCGGTCGAAGACGAAAGCGCTTGTGAACGCAGTCGATGCCTCGCCGGGTCGGTTTGCGGTTGTGGAGAGTTGATATGGTTGCCGTGAGAGAAACCGTCGAAACGATTGGTGAAATCGAAAAATACAAATACGGATTCACCACCGACATCGAATCCGACAAGGCCCCGCTTGGTCTGACGGAAGAGACGGTGCGTTTCATTTCGGCGAAAAAGAGCGAGCCCGACTGGCTGCTTGAATGGCGTCTGTCCGCCTTTCGCCGCTGGCTGACGATGGAAGAACCGAAATGGGCGAAGGTCAGTTATCCGCCGATCGACTTTCAGGATGCTTATTATTATGCGGCGCCCAAGCAGTCGGCGAAGCTGAACAGTCTTGATGAAGTCGATCCCAAGCTTCTCGAAACCTACAAGAAGCTCGGCATTCCTCTGACCGAGCAGAAAATGCTGGCCGGCGTCGCGGTCGATGCCGTGTTCGACAGCGTATCGGTCGTCACGACGTTCAAGAAAAAGTTGGGTGAAGTCGGCATAATTTTCTGCCCGATGTCGGAAGCTGTGCGCGATCATCCGGACCTGGTGAAAAAATATCTCGGCTCGGTGGTTCCGACATCCGACAACTTCTACGCGACGCTCAACGCCGCAGTCTTCTCGGAAGGCTCCTTCGTTTATATCCCCGAAGGCGTACGCTGCCCGATGGAGCTTTCGACCTATTTTCGCATCAATGAAAAGCAGACGGGCCAGTTCGAACGTACGCTCATCATTGCCGAAAAGGGTTCCTACGTAAGTTATCTGGAAGGTTGCACGGCGCCGCAGCGCGATGAAAACCAGCTGCATGCAGCCGTGGTCGAGTTGGTCGCGCTGGACGATGCGGAAATCAAGTATTCGACCGTCCAGAACTGGTACCCGGGCGATGCGGAAGGAAAGGGCGGCATCTACAACTTCGTCACCAAGCGCGGCGATTGCCGCGGCACGAATTCGAAGATTTCGTGGACACAGGTTGAAACGGGCTCAGCCATCACCTGGAAATATCCAAGCTGCATTCTGCGCGGCGACAATTCGCGCGGTGAATTCTATTCGATCGCGATTTCAAATGGTCGCCAGCAGGTCGATAGCGGCACGAAGATGATTCATCTTGGCCGCAACACATCGAGTCGGATTATTTCGAAAGGAATTTCGGCCGGCCGCTCGTCCAATACCTATCGCGGTCTTGTGAGCGTGCATCGAAAGGCGGAGAACGTTCGCAACTTTACGCAATGCGACAGTCTGCTGATCGGGGGCCATTGTTCGGCGCACACCGTACCTTATATCGAAACGAAAAATCCGAGCGCCATACTGGAGCATGAGGCGACGACGTCGAAAATAAGCGACGACCAGTTGTTTTATTGCAAGCAGCGCGGCATCGGCGAGGAGGAGGCGGTGGCCCTTATTGTCAACGGGTTCTGCCGTGACGTGTTGCAGCAACTGCCGATGGAGTTCGCCGTCGAAGCCCAGAAGCTCGTTGGTATCAGCCTTGAAGGCAGCGTCGGCTGACGCTGGAACGTGGAAGTGGATAATATGCTCGAGATAAAGAACCTGCATGTAACGGTGGACGGCAAGGAAATCCTGAAGGGGATCGACCTCCATGTTCGCGCGGGTGAAGTCCATGCCATCATGGGACCGAACGGCTCCGGCAAGTCGACGCTGTCCTACGCCCTTGCCGGGCGCGAGGGCTATGGCGTGACCGAGGGCTCGGTCCGTTTCAAGGGCCGCGACTTGCTGGAGATGGACGTCGATGAGCGTGCCGCTGCCGGCATCTTCCTCGCCTTTCAGTATCCGATCGAAATCCCGGGTGTCACGACAATGACCTTCCTGAAGACGGCGCTGAACGCGCAGCGCAAGGTACGGGGGGAAGACGAACTGGATGCCGTGCGTTTCCTCAAACTGGTGCGCGAGAAGGCGAAACCAATCAACGTGACCGACGAAATGTTGAAGCGCGCGTTGAATGTCGGTTTTTCGGGTGGTGAGAAGAAGCGCGCTGAGATTCTGCAAATGGCGCTGCTGGAACCCTCACTTGCGGTGCTCGACGAAACGGATTCAGGTCTTGATATCGACGCGCTGAAAACGGTTGCGGCGGGCGTCAATGCGCTCAGAAGCCCCGAGCGCGCGATGCTGGTCATTACACATTATCAGCGCCTGCTCGACTACATCGTGCCCGACATGGTGCATGTTCTTTCCGGCGGGCGCATCGTCAGGAGCGGCGGCAAGGAACTGGCTCACGAACTTGAGAAGTCGGGCTACGCAGCTTATGACGCGGATGCGGCGTGAGGAACGGATGAGCGATAGAGCCGCACAGATATTCGCAGAAACTTATGATCGGGAGCGCACGGCGCTGCCCGGCACTGACGGCTGGCTGGCGCGCCGCCGCGACGCGGCGCTGAAATCCTTCGTCGAGGCCGGCCTGCCGCATCGGCGCCTTGAGGAATGGAAATATACCGACCTGCGGCAGGTGCTTGAAAAGGCCGCTTTCGTGCCTGCTCCGGCTCACGAGGGAGCAGTCGTCCTGCCCGATACGGCGTCTGCGTCGGCCTTTGCGGCGATTGATCGTCATCTTCTCGTCTTCGTCAATGGCCGCCATCGCGCCGATTTGTCGAAAGCCGTGCGCCTGCCGAAAGGCGTTGAACTTCATGCGCTGGCTGACGTGCTCCACGAACAATGGGCGAAGGAGCTTGTCGAGCGCCGTTTCGACGACGCGCGCCAGTCCGAGAATATTGTCGATCTCAACACGGCGTTGATGCGCGATGGCGTCGCATTGCGCATCCGCAAGGGTATCCGCCTCGATAAGCCCTTGCATCTGCTCTTCCTCGCCGCAGATGACGGCGCGTCGCATACCCGCAATCTGATCCTGCTGGAAGAGGGTGCGGAAGCGACGATATTCGAAAGCCATATCGGCGAGGCCGCCGCTTTCGCCGACATCGTCACCGATGTGTCGTTGGGTGACAATGCGCGCCTCTCCCATGTAAAGCTTCAGGACGAAGCGGCGGGCGCCGTTCATCTGGCGACCCTGCGCACCCGCCTTGCCGCCAAATCCCACCTGTCGAGTTTCACGCTGACGCTCGGCTGTGGGGTCTCCCGCATGCAGAATTTCATCCTCTTCGCCGGCGAAGGCGCGGAGGTGCATGCCAATGGCGCCTATGCATTAAGGGCCGCGCAGCATGCCGACCAGTTCTGCGTGATCGACCATGCAACGCCGGATTGCACCAGCCACACTCTGTTCAAGGGCGTTCTGGACGGAGCATCCGAAGGTGTCTTTCAGGGCAAGGTCATTGTGCGGCCCCATGCACAGAAGACGGATGGCCGTCAGATGACGCATGCACTGCTGCTTTCACGCGATGCAGCAATGAACGCCAAACCCGAACTCGAAATCTATGCGGACGATGTGCAATGTGCACACGGTTCGACGGTCGGCGAGATTTCACGCGATGCAATCTTTTATCTGCGATCGCGCGGCATTCCGGAGACGCAAGCACGCCAGCTTCTGGTGTCGGCATTTCTCGATGAGGCACTCGCTCTCGTCCCGCATGAGATGGCCCGCGACGCGCTAAAATTGCTGATCAAAGGCTGGTTTGCGGATGAGGGGGGCAGGTCATGAACAGCCCGGTTCTCAAATCCGAAACCTATGACGTCGCCCGTATTCGTGCCGACTTCCCGATCCTGTCGCGCGAGGTCTATGGAAAGCCGTTGGTCTATCTCGACAATGCTGCTTCGGCACAGAAGCCGCAATCGGTGATCGACGCGGTGACGCATGCCTATGCCGCCGAATATTCGAATGTTCATCGCGGGATGCATTACCTGGCCAATGCCGCGACCGAGAAATTTGAGGAAGCGCGTGAAACCGCCCGCGCTTTTCTGAATGCGGCCTCGACCGACGAAATCGTCTTCACGTCCGGTGGTACCGATGCGATCAACCTGGTGGCGTCATCCTATCTGGAACCGCGCATCGAAGCTGGTGACGAGATCATCCTGTCGGTGCTGGAACACCACTCGAACATCGTTCCGTGGCATTTCCTGCGCGAGCGACATGGCGCTGTATTGAAATGGGTGCCGGCGACGGACGAAGGTGATCTCGATCTCGACGCTTATGAAAAACTTTTCACGCCGCGCACAAAGTTTGTCGCTGTGACGCAAATGTCGAATGCGCTCGGCACAATTACGCCGGTCAAGACGATGATCCGCATGGCGCATGAGCGTGGTGTGCCGGTGCTGGTGGATGGTTGTCAGGGCATCGTCCATCTCCCGACCGATGTGCGCGATCTCGATTGCGATTTTCTGGTTGGCACCGGCCATAAGCTCTATGGACCGACCGGCATTGGCCTGCTTTACGGGAAGTTGGCACATCTGAAGACGATGCGGCCTTATCGTGGCGGTGGCGAGATGATCCGGGAGGTCGGCTTCGACGATGTCAGCTATGCCGCGCCCCCACACCGTTTCGAGGCGGGAACGCCACCCATCGTCTCCGCTATTGGCTTGGGGGCGGCGCTTTCCTATATCGAGTCTGTTGGCCGGGAGCGGATTGCAGAGCATGAAGCCACGTTGCGTGACTATGCGACTCGCCGGCTGTCGGAAATCAACAGCCTCCGCATCGTTGGCACAACGAAAACGAAGGGAAGCATCGTTTCCTTCGTGATGGACAACGCTCATCCGCACGACATCGCGACCGTGATCGACAGAGCAGGTGTCGCGGTGCGGGCGGGGCATCATTGCGCACAGCCGGCAATGGAACGTTTTGGCGTGGGCGCAACGGCGCGCGCCTCCTTCGCGATGTACAACACGGTCGATGAAGTCGACCGTCTCGTAGACGCACTGATCGACAGCAAGAAGTTTTTTGAGTAGGGCGGATCATGGCCGAAGATGCGAATATGATCGAAAATGCGGATACGATGCCCGGCGAGGCTCCGCGCGCCTCGGCGATCCCGCAGGAAGAGATCGACCAGATCACCGATGATATTATCGCCGCCCTCAAGACAGTCTACGACCCCGAAATCCCGGTCGATGTCTACGAACTCGGCTTGATCTACAAGGTAGATATTTCCGACGATCGAGACGTCGTCATCGACATGACATTGACAGCGCCTGGTTGTCCCGTCGCCGGCACCATGCCGGTCATGGTTGAGGACGCGGTGCGGACCGTCGAAGGTATTGCCGATGTGCGCGTCAACATGACCTTCGACCCCCCTTGGGACCCGAGCCGGATGTCCGACGAAGCGCGCGTCGCGCTGAACATGTTCTGATGGAGCCGATGATGGCCAGACAGATGCCGAAAGCGATAACCCTTACGGAAGCCGCCGCCGCGCGCATGAAGGAAATCATGGCCGCGTCGAACGGTAAGTATATCGGCGTGCGCATCGGTGTGAAGAATGGCGGCTGCGCCGGCATGGAATACACGATGGAATATGCCGAAGCCGTCAATCCGCTCGACGAAGTGGTGGAAGACCGCGACGTCCGGATTCTGATCGACCCGAAGGCGATCCTGTTCCTGCTCGGCACCGAGATGGACTACGAGGAGGACAAATTCGCCTCAGGCTTCCGCTTCAACAATCCGAATCAGACTGATGCCTGTGGCTGCGGCGAGAGCGTGACCATCGTCCCAGCAACCGCCTGAATATTATGGCTGTCAGTGCCGAATACAAGGAATTCGTGACCGAGCAGCTCGAGCCTCTGGGCCCTGTCCGCATTCGCAATATGTTTGGCGGCGCGGGGGTCTATCTGGACGATCTGATGTTCGGCCTCATCGCTGGTGAGACGCTCTTCTTTAAGGTCGATGAGCGCAACCGTGCCGACTACGAAGCGGAAGACAGTGGCCCTTTCATCTACGAGCCGCCGTCGGGCAAGACGATAGCCATGTCGTATTACGAGCTGCCCGAACGGCTCTATGACGAGCCCGACGAATTGACCGACTGGGCGCGCAAGGCGCTCGACGCCGCGCTGGCGGCCAAGGCCGCAAAGCCGGTCCCCAGGAAAGACCGGAGCCCGCGAAAAAAAGCCGCGCGTCCCGGAAAATAGGACGCGCGGCCCGAAAGACAAAAAATGCCTCACATGATTTTCTTCATCGCAGTGATGTTCCTCGCTCTGCTGGCGAGCTGCATCATCGGATGATCGGGTAACCTAGTTGCCTTTGAATTGTGCCGGCCGCTTCTCGAGAAAGGCACGCACGCCTTCCTTGAAGTCCTCACCGTTGCCCGCCGTCCGCTGGAGCTGCCGCTCGAGGTTGAGCTGCTCTTCATATGTGTTGTCGGTGCTTTCCCAATAGAGCTGACGGATCATGCCGAGCGCCTTGGTCGGCCCGCTGGCGAGGTCTGTGGCAAGCTTGTGCGCTTCCGCCATCAACACCTCGTCGTCGAAAACGCGGTTGACGAGGCCCCAGGAAAGGGCTGTTTCGGCCGGCAGCTTTTCACCCAGCAGCGATAGTTCCATCGCACGCGCCTTGCCGACAAGACGCGGCAGAATCCATGTCGAGCCTCCGTCCGGCACAAGCCCGATGCGGCGAAAGGCTTGCAGGAAATAAGAGGAACGGGCGCAAAGCACGAGATCGCCCATCAGCGCGAAGCTCATGCCGACGCCGGCGGCCGGTCCGTTGACGGCGGTGACGAAGGGCATTGGCAGGTTCCGCAAGCGCCTCAAAAAAGGGTGATACATCGTTTCAAGCGCCGAGCCGGCGTCCGGTCGCGCGCCGGAATTGTCGCCGCGCCCCTGCAGGTTGGCACCAGTGCAGAAACCGCGTCCTTCGCCGGTCATCACGAGACAGCGCAATCCGTTCTTCGGGTCTTCCACGGCGTCCAACGCCTTCATCAGTCCGCCCAGCATCTCCGGCGACACGGCGTTCATCACCTCCGGGTGATTGAGCGTCAAAATGCCCACATTGCCGTCGATATCGAGTTTGACCCGCTCGAATTCCATACTCGTCTCCCTGTTCCGTGTGTCGTTTTGTTTCGGATGATGTCGTCAGGCCTTGAACGCCGGTTCCTTCTTCGTCAGGAATGCCTTGACGCCTTCGGCGAAATTCGGGTGGTCGCCCAGCATTCCCTGCACGTCGCGCTCATAGTCGAGCTGTTCTGCGTAGCTGTTGCGCGCACCGGCATCGATCGCCTTGCGGATTTCCCCGAAGGCGTTGGTAGGTCCATTGGCGAGTTTGGCCGCTACCGTCATGGCCGCTTCCATCAGCGCCGTATCCTTGACGCATTTCCAGATCAAACCCCATTCAGCCGCCGTTTCGGCCGGCAACTTGTCGCCGATCAGTGCCAGGCCTAGTGCACGCGCACGTCCCACGAGTCGCGGCAGGTGCCATGTGCAGCCAAGATCGGGAATCAAGCCGAGCCTCGGTCCGAATACCTGCACAAAGGAAGCGGAATGCGAAGCGAGAGTGATGTCGGCCGCGAGCGCGAGACCAACGCCACCGCCTGCAGCAACACCGTTCACTGCCGCAACAATGGGTTTCGGCAAGGCGTAGAGTTCGCGCATCATCGGGTTGAAACCGATAGTCATGCCGTGCGCCACACCCTGGCCGATGCTCATGCCTTCCTGGCGCTGGCCCTGGGCGGCAAGGTCGGCGCCGGCGCAGAAGCCGCGGCCGGCACCTGTGATGACGAGCACCCGGGCGTCGGCATTGTTCGCGACCTCGGCCACTGCGGTGCGCATATCCGCGATGAGTTGAGTGTTGATGCTGTTCAGCACCTCAGGCCGGTTCAGCGTCAGCAGAGCGATGTTGTTGTCGGTCTCGAGAGTGATGGTTTCCATGTGGCGCGCCTTCCCGGATTGCGGGCGATTTCCGCTGTTTCCGGGGGAGCATAGTCGCGCGCCGGTCATGACGGAAGGCCGTCTGCGTGAACCAACGTTCCGTTGCGTCAATGAATCTGAGTTCGGCGGACCGGGCGGGAAAAGCGCCTTAGCTCGCTTTGGCCTGGGGAACGCCGGGCTCGTGCATCTCCGTGATGACACAATTGCGGCCCGCGTGTTTTGCTGCGTAGAGGCAACCATCGGCGCGTTCGATCAGGCCCGCCCCTGTCTCGCCGGGCCGCAAGAGGGCGATCCCCATCGACATGGTAACGCGGCCGAGCGTCTCGCCCGTAGACCGCTTGACCAGTTCGCGCGCCTGCACGGTTTCGCGAATCTTGTTGGCCACTGTCTCGGCCATTTCGATCTCGGTCGCCGGCATGACGACGGCGAATTCCTCGCCGCCATAGCGTGCGACGAAATGATGCTGCAGCGCCCCTGATTTGAGGCAGTTGGCGACAAGCTTCAGGACCTGGTCGCCGGTCCTGTGACCGAACGTGTCGTTGAATTTCTTGAAATGGTCGATATCGCCGATGACGAGGCAAAGCGCTTTTCCGTCGGCGCTGGCCGCCGCCATCTCGCGCGCCAGCGCTTCGTCGAAAGCCTTCCGGTTGTTGACGCCGGTCAACCCGTCGGTCCGCGCCTCGCTGTGCGCTTTCTCGAGATTCTGCTGCAGATCGTTGAGTTCGCTCTTGGTCGCATGAAGTGTTTCTTCCAGCTCTGCGCTACGCTCTTCCATCTTGCGTGAAGCGGCGATGATCGCTTCGACAGCATGTGCCACATCGTTCGGCGTAGAATGGTTGGTCAGCGCTTCGCTTGCCGCGCGTACTGATTGCCCGAAAGTGCTGGAATTTCCCGCCGTTTCCTCAATGATCTTCAGGATGCGGTCGACTTCGGTGTTGAGCTTTGCGCCGGTGCTAATCGTGACATCGGTCAGGTTGCCGTCGCCCATGAACTGCTCGTGCAAAGCGATCGCCGTCTCTGTATCGACAGGCTCGTGCCTGGCGATCCGCGCGTCGATCTCCTTGTTGAGATCCGGCGTCCGGCCGGACGCGTAGTGGAACCAGATGGTGTAGTTTTCGGGAGACGGCGGAATACCGCTGTCCGCCATCAGCCGAAGGGCCGCGGCACTCCACTCGGCTGCAAATTCGATTTCTTCTCCATTCATCACGAATACCATCCCCGCCTACCGCCACGCGGCTACCTTTGTCTGCCGGAAACCCTAGGGGAATTCGGTTACGCCACTGTAAATTCCAATGAAAAACAGCCGTTTTTCTCAACCTGACGCTGCGTTTGAGCCGAAACGGCTGTTGGCGCCCGGGGAGGGGGCTCTCAAAGCGCGCATCCTTATGTATATTTCGGGAAAATCGTGGGTTCGGCTGGCGTCACACGCCGGACCTGGAGGAAATACCAGCAGACGGGCCGTACCCCCCGGACCGGCCCGGACAGGCCCAGTGGGCCGACGCAAGGAGGACTTCAAATGAGCTTGGCGGAGCAAACCACCCACGAAGCGGATTCGGCGACCATCGGTGCCTCGATCCGGGCGATTCTCGACCGCCAGAAAGCGGCACACATCAAGGATGGCCCGCCCAGCGCGGAACGTCGCATCGACTGGCTTGATCGTGCCATTGCGTTGATTGTCGATAATCAGAAGGAAATTGCCGAGGCACTGGCTTCCGATTTCGGTCATCGCAGTCACGAACAGACATTGTTGACCGATGTGATGGGGTCGATCGGGCCGCTGAAGCACGCGAAAAAACATTTGCGTCAATGGATGAAGCCGGAAAAGCGCAAGGTGCAGTTTCCGCTCGGGCTGCTCGGCGCCAGAGCGCGCGTCGAATATCAGCCTCTTGGCACCATCGGTATTATCAGCCCCTGGAACTTTCCGGTGAACCTCACCTGGACACCGCTGGCTGGCGTTTTCGCGGCCGGCAATCGCGCCATGATCAAGCCATCGGAATTCACACCCGCGACGTCGGAGTTGATGGCGCGCATGTTGCGCTCTGCCTATGACGAAACGGAAGTTGCCGTTGTTACCGGCGGCCCGGCCGTCGGCGAAGCTTTCAGCAGGCAACCCTTCGACCACCTGCTTTTCACCGGTGCCACCTCGATTGCCTATCATGTGATGCGTGCTGCGGCCGAAAACCTTGTGCCGCTGACGCTGGAGCTCGGCGGCAAGTCGCCCGTGATCGTCTCGAAAACCGCGAAAATGGACGAGACGGCCGCCAAGATCATGAGTGGCAAGACGCTCAATGCCGGCCAGATATGTCTCGCGCCGGATTATGTCTTCGTACCGGAAGGGCGGGTCGATGAGTTCGTGTCGGCGGCCACGAAGTCGATAACGAAGATGTACCCGACGATGAAGGACAATCCGGACTACACCTCGATCATCAACAGGCGCCACTTCGACCGCATCAACGGCTATATCGAAGATGCGAAAAACAAGGGCGCGAAGCTGGTCGAGATCAATCCGGCAAATGAGGACTTCAGCCAACAGCAGGCCCACAAGATTCCGCCGACGCTGGTGCTTAACCCGACCGACGAGATGAAGGTGATGCAGGACGAGATTTTCGGGCCTGTGTTGCCGGTCAAAACCTACAAGCATCTCGACGAGGTGCTGGGTTACGTCAACGCGCACGACCGTCCGCTGGGCCTCTACTATTTCGGCGAGGACCCGAAGGAAGAGCGCACGGTGCTCGACCGCACGACCTCGGGCGGTGTGACCGTCAACGACGTCATCATGCACGTCTCGATGGAAGATCTGCCTTTCGGCGGCGTCGGGCCGTCTGGCATGGGCGCCTATCATGGCCTCGACGGTTTCCGGACGTTCAGCCATGCCAAGGCCGTCTACACGCAATCCAAGGCGAAGATGGTCGCGGAAATGTTCCGTCCGCCTTACGGCGAAAAAACCCGCAAGATGCTGGGTTCGCAGATCAAGAAATAATCAGTGACGTCGAGCAAACAAAAAGGGCGGCTCCAACGAGCCGCCCTTTTCTATCGGGAGAGATTCCGGAATCTAGGCTTCCTCGGTCTCTGATTCCATTTCGTCGTCGCTGTCCTTGCTGCTCTTCTTGGGCAGTTTCACGGCGCGCAACATGAAGGCGGGCACATGATCGCCAAGGCCGACAACACTCGGCCCGTCGTCATCATCCCGTCCGCGTCCACGACCGCCGCGTTCACGGCGTGCGGGCTTCTCGTTGTCACGCACGTGCTGCTCGCGCCCGCGCGGTTCGCGTTCTTGCACGCGTGCTTCCGTGGCCGGCGTATCGGGCTGGGGGGAGTCCTCGGATTTGGTTTCGGCCTCGACCGTAACGGCATCGGCAGTGACCGCCGCATCCTTGTCCTTGCGGCCGCGTCCGCCGCGCCGGCCGCGGCTGCGCTTTTCGGCTGGTGCGTCGACCTTGGCGGTTTCGCCGCTGACTTCGACCGTTTCGCTCGCCTGCTCGGCGGAAGCTTCGGCCGGAACTTCCGGTGCCGGTTGCGGCGTCGCACTGTCCGGTCCGGGGATCGGGTTGCCGATCAGGTTTTCGATAGCCGCGAGATATTTGCCGTCCTCGCGCGTCGCCAGCGTATAGGCAGTACCGGCCTTGCCCGCACGGCCGGTGCGGCCGATCCGGTGAACATAGTCCTCGGCATGGCTCGGCACGTCGTAGTTGAAAATGTGGCTGACATCGGGAATGTCGAGGCCGCGCGCTGCCACGTCGCTCGCAACCAGCAGGCGGATCGTCCCGTTGCGGAAGCCATCCAGCGTCCGCGTCCGCGTCGCCTGGTCGAGATCGCCGTGAATGGCGCCGGCCGAAAGGCCGCTCTTCGATAGCGCGCGTTCCAGCGTGGAAACATCGCGCTTGCGGTTGCAGAAAATGATCGCGTTCTTGACATTCTCTTCTTCGATAAGCTTCTGCAGAAGGTCGCGTTTGCCGTCGCGTGTGGTCTTGACCAGCACCTGCTTGATCGTCGCACTGGTGGATGAGGTGCGCGACACTTCCACGCGTGCCGGATTGTGCAGGAACGTCTCGGTCAGCCGGTGGATTTCCGGCGGCATCGTTGCCGAGAAGAAGAGCGTCTGCCGCGTGAACGGTATCTTCTTGCAGATTTCCTCGATGTCCGGGATGAAGCCCATATCGAGCATGCGGTCGGCTTCGTCGATCACGAGAATCTGTACGCCGGTCAGCAGTACTTTGCCCCGGCCGCAATGATCGAGCAGGCGGCCCGGTGTCGCGATCAGCACGTCGACGCCACGATCGAGCTTCTTTTCCTGGTCGCCGAAGGAGACGCCGCCGATCAGCAATGCCATCGAAAGCTTGTGATATTTGCCGTATTTCTCGAAATTCTCGGCGACCTGCGCGGCGAGCTCGCGAGTCGGCTCGAGAATGAGCGAGCGCGGCATTCGCGCTTTCGCGCGTCCGCGCGACAGCTTGTCGATCATCGGCAGCGTGAAGGAGGCGGTCTTGCCGGTGCCCGTCTGGGCGAGGCCGAGGACGTCGCGGCCGGCCAGAACGTAGGGGATGGCTTCGGCCTGGATCGGCGTCGGCGTGGTGTAGCCGGTTTCGGCTACGGCTTTCAGGACCTCAGGCGTGAGGCCAAGTTCGTCAAATGTCATTCAGGAGCCCTGTACACCATGTTGCGCTGCCCGTGGTGGCCCACTTTCAGGGCCCGTGGACGGACCTCCGCGAACGGATCGGGGAGGGTGAGCAGCAATAGCGCGTTGTTCGGCGGCCGCGCTGATCCGCTTCGAGTCTCGCGCGGACCATAGGCGCTGTCGTCCAATTGTCAACAGAATGGCCGCTTCACCCGGCTCCGGCGGCGCGCTTGCCGTTGCCCGGGCGCGAGATTGTCCGGAATAGTGACGAAAACGGCGCACCGGAGCAGTCTCGAGCCGGAACGCGGGGCGAATCGTCGCAGCTCGATTTTCTGAAAGTTAATGCTTTCGGCTCATTCTCCGGGGTCAGAACGGCGAAAAAGGCCGATGGCAGGAATGACCGAACAACCGACAACGAAGCTGGAGTCCGAGAGCGATCTGGACGTCGTGGAACCAACGAACCGCGACTCCCGCCGCGGTCTGCTGTCTGCCGTGAATCACGTTCTCGGGCGTATGTCGATTCTGGCCACCACGGCATTTCTGACGGGGGTCGCCGTTGTGATTGCGATCTCGCTCAACTGGGTGCTCGGACAGATCGGTCTCATTGATTTTACCTGGCGGATATTTGCGGCCACCACCATCGTCACGATTCTTACCGGCGCACCGATCATCGTCTATTCGCAATTCATTATCCGTGAAATGAAGTCATCGCGCCGCATGCTCCGCAAGATGACGGAGCGCCTTGCCTGGGCCTTCCACAACGCAGAGCGTGCCAATGAGGCCAAGTCGCACTTTCTTGCCAATATGAGCCATGAACTCCGGACACCGCTCAACGCGATCATCGGTTTCTCCGACATCATGCGCAATGAGCGCTTCGGTCCGATGGGCAACGAGCGGTATCGCGAGTACGCGCGCGACGTCAACGACAGTGGCATCCATCTGCTCGGCATCATCAACGACATTCTCGACCTTGCGAAGATTGAGGCCGGTCACGCGACGATGGAATCCGAGACCGAATTCGATACCGGCGCGGCGATCGGAAGTGCCGAGCGCATGGTCCGTCCAATGGCCGAAGAGCGCGGCGTGCGCCTTGCGGTCGATGTGAGCAATTGCGCGCCGCGGCTGATCGGCGTCGAACGCATGGTTCGACAGGTGTTGATCAACGTATTGTCGAATGCGGTGAAATTCACCGAAAGCGGCGGTCTGGTGACATTGTCAGCGGAATACCGCTCGCAAGGCAATTTCGTGATTTCGATCGCCGACACCGGCATCGGCATGTCGCCCGATGAAATCAAGCTTGCGCTGACGCCTTTCGGTCAGGCTGACAACATGATGACACGCAAGCAGGCGGGTACTGGTCTCGGTTTGCCGCTTGCAAAGGCGATGATGGAACTGCACGGCGGGCGTCTGATGGTCCGCAGCGAAAAGGGCGCGGGTACGGCAATCATCTTGATCTTCCCGGGAACGCGGATTGCCTCCGCGCCGCTGCCGGTTGAAACCGCGCTGGCCGGCTGATCGCCTTCAGATATCGAGATCCCGCGCGAAAGCCGCATGCTCCTGGATGAACTGGAAGCGTAGTTCCGGCTTGTTGCCCATCAACCGTTCGATGGCGATGCCGGTTTCCCTCGCTTCGTCGGCGGGAACGACAACGCGCAACAGCGTGCGCTTGCCGCGCGCCATCGTCGTCTCTTTAAGCTGTGCCGGCATCATTTCGCCAAGCCCTTTGAAGCGGCTGACCTCGACTTTGCCTCTCCCGGAAAACGCCTGAACCAGCAACTCGTCCTTGTGCGCGTCGTCGCGGGCATAAAGCGTCTTGCCGCCTTGCGTCAGCTTGTAGAGCGGCGGCGCGGCCATATAGAGATGCCCCTGTCGGATCAGTTCGGGCAGCTCCCGATAGAAAAAGGTGATGAGTAGCGAGGCGATATGCGCCCCGTCCACATCGGCGTCGGTCATGATGATGACCTTGTCGTAACGCAAATCGGCCTCCCGGTAGTGCGAGCCGGTGCGCACGCCGAGCGCCTGAATGAGATCGGAAATCTGCTGGTTTTGGGCGAGCTTGGCACCGCTGGCGCTAGCGACATTGAGAATCTTGCCACGGAGCGGCAGGATCGCCTGGCTCGCGCGGTCGCGGGCCTGCTTGGCCGAGCCGCCAGCCGAGTCGCCCTCGACGATGAATATCTCCGAACCGTCCGCTGCCGACTGGCTGCAATCGGCAAGCTTGCCTGGCAAGCGCAATTTCCGCGTCGCGCTCTTGCGTGCGACGTCCTTCTCCTGTCGCCGCCGCATCCGTTCGTCGGCGCGGTCGATCACCCACTCGAGCAGCTTGTTGGCTTGTTGCGGCGCCGCCGTCAGCCAGTGATCGAAATGATCGCCGATGGCTTTCTCGACCAGCCGCTGCGCTTCGGGGCTTGAAAGTTTTTCCTTGGTCTGACCCTGGAATTCAGGCTCACGAATGAAGACCGAAAGCATCGCGCCCGCCGTCCCAAGCACGTCGTCGGCCTGGATCTGTGCCGCCTTCTTGTTGCCGACCATGTCGGCATAGGCTTTGAGGCCCTTCACCAGTGCCGCACGCAGGCCCGCTTCATGCGTCCCGCCCTCGATCGTCGGCACTGTGTTGCAATAGGAATGCACAAATCCATCGCCGCCGCCAAACCAGGCGATCGCCCATTCGACCGAACCGTGACTGCCGGCCTTCGACACCTTGCCGGTGAAGGCGTCCGCCGTCACCGTGTCATAGCCGTTGAGCGATGCCTTGAGATAATCGACAAGCCCGCCCGGAAAATGCAGCACCTCGCTTTGCGGCGTATCGTCGCCAATCAGCGAAGCCGCGCAGGACCAGCGGATTTCGACGCCGCCAAAGAGATAGGCTTTCGAGCGCGCCATCTTGTAGAGACGCTTCGGAATGAAGCGCGCGCCCTTGCCGAAAATCTCGGGGTCGGGGTGAAAGGTAATCCGTGTGCCGCGCCGATTGTGCACTCGGCCCTTGTCGGCAAGCTTGCCCGTGGGTGCGCCACGTATATATGACTGCGTGTATAGGGTCTGATCGCGCGCCACTTCCACCTCGAAACGATCCGACAGCGCATTGACCACCGAAACACCGACGCCATGCAGCCCACCCGACGTCTCGTAGACCTTGCCGCCGAATTTACCGCCCGAATGCAGCGTCGTCAGGATCACTTCGAGCGCCGACTTGTTCTTGAACTTCGGATGCGGGTCGACCGGAATGCCGCGCCCGTTGTCTGCCACCGTCAGGCTGCCGTCCTCGTCGAACGTGACCTCGATCCAGTTGGCGTGGCCGGCTACCGCCTCGTCCATCGAATTGTCGAGCACTTCGGCGAAGAGGTGATGCAGCGCCTTCTCGTCGGTGCCGCCGATATACATGCCCGGCCGCCGCCGCACGGGCTCCAGCCCCTCCAGCACCTCGATATCCTTGGCCGAATAGGTGCCGTCGCCCTTCGCCGCCTTCACGGTTGCGGATTTGGCTGCTTTCACGGCGGGCTTCGGGCTCGCCGCGAGGGAGAAGAGATCGTCGGTAGCAGCGGGTTTGCTCGTCTTGCGGGCGGTCATGAACTCGAAACTTTATGAGAGAGAATCAATGGGGATTGTAGGGCGGAGCTAGGGCACACGCCATGCCGGGGACACTCTAACGCAATAAAGCGCGTTCCATTGAATGAATGATGGCATCGGCCGCGCTTGCCGCGCTCCAGCCCCGCTCCACGGTAAGGAGACCCCAGGTTTCCACCGACGATCCGGCCCACAGAAAATCGGCCGCGCGGGCAGCCGTCCAATGTGGCGCAAGCGCGCCCGCCTCATGCAATCCGCGCGTAAGGCTCCGGAAGACGCGTTGGAGTTCGGTCATCCTGTCATCCCATGCCTTGGCCGCGTCGCTGTCGCCGGCACGCAGCCGGATCAGGTCTTGGGCGACAGGATAAATCTCCGGCACGAAGCTGCACCACACGGCGAGGCAGGCTTTGAGTCGCGTTCGCGGTTCCGTCTTCGCCAGCGCTTCCATGAATTTCCGGCGAATATCTGCTCGGTCGTCTGCACGACGTACAAGAGCGATGAGCAGTCCCCCACGCGATCCGAAATGAACATAGATCGACTGCCGCGTCATGCCGACCGCGCCCGCGATTTCCGCCAGCGAAATGCCGGCGCCGCGCTCGGCAATGAGCGCCCACGCCGCATCGAGAATTTCTGCGCGGGTCCTCGCGGATTTTCCAATTTTTGACATATGTAACAATCTTGTATAATTTTACACGAGTAAAAATAACAGGAGCCGATCGTGAACACCAGCATCTTGAACGACGGGGAAAGGATCGCAGCCTTCGTTGCGGCCTATGGCGACGGTGCGGATGGCGCTGCCCCGCGGGCCGCCCAATGGCAAGCCTTGCTCGCGCGCGCTGCCGCCGCGCCGGTTACGCTCGTCAATTTCTTCAAGCTGAGGACGCAGGCGAACTATCCGGCGGGCAGCCGCGCGGAGGTTTGTTCGGGTCAGGAAGCTTTCGGCCGCTACGCCGCGGTCAGCGCGCCGGGAATCGAGAAGGTCGGTGGTCGCTTTCTGCTGCTGGCACCCTTCGAAACGGCTTTTGTCGGTGACGCCGAAGATTGGGACTTTGTCGCCGTCGGCGCCTATCCCGGAAAGGACGCGGTGCTCGCCCTCTTTGAAGATGCGGACTATCGGCAAGCCTACATTCACCGCGTTGCGGCCTGCGAACGACAGAAAGTCCTTCTCTGTGCCGCTTGAGGCGCTTGTCCTTGTCTCCCTTTGTGCCACAGTCGGGCATCGCGTAATTCGGGAGAAAACGGATGTCTGCCACAATTTCCTCGCCGCTGACGCTGCCCTGCGGCGCCATGTTGAAAAACCGCATCGCCAAGGGCGCCATGACCGAGGGGCTCGGTGACGCGCAGAACCGCGCCACCGAGGCCCATGTCCGCCTCTATCGCCGCTGGGCGGAGGGCGGGGCGGGCATGCTGCTGACCGGCAATGTCCAGATCGACCGCCGCTATATGGAGCGCCCCGGCAATGTGGCGATCGACGGGCCGCAGTCGAACGAGGCCATTGCCGCATTGCGCGACTATGCGAAGGCGGGCACGGCGAACGGCGCCCATCTCTGGATGCAGATTTCCCATGCCGGTCGCCAGACCCCGGCGCTGGTCAACAAGGAGCCTGTCGCGCCCTCGGCGAAACCGCTCGATATGCCGGGCGCGCAGTTCGGCAAGCCGCGCGCGATGACCGGCGCCGAGATCGAGGATGTGATCCGCCGCTTCGCCCATGTCGCGACCGTCGCCCGTGACACCGGCTTCACCGGTGTGCAGGTCCATGGCGCGCATGGCTACCTCATCTCGGAGTTCCTCTCGCCCGACGTCAACAGCCGCACCGACGAATGGGGCGGCAGTCTGGAAAACCGCGCCAGGCTTTTGCTCGAAATCATTCGCGCGGTGCGCCGCGCCGTCGGTCCCGACTTCCCGGTTTCGGTCAAGCTCAACTCGGCCGATTTCCAGCGCGGCGGCTTCAGCCACGAAGACGCGATCAGGGTCGCCGCATGGCTCGATGCCGAAGGCCTCGACCTCCTCGAAATCTCCGGCGGCACCTATGAGCAGCCGCGCCTTGTCGGCCTCGACGATATGACGCTGCATCCCGAAAAATCCGAACCCCGCCGCGAAAGCACCATCGCCCGCGAAGCCTATTTCCTCGAATATGCGAAAGACATCCGCGCGGCGGTCAGGATGCCGCTGATGGTGACGGGCGGTTTCCGCACCGCCGCCGGCATGAACGCGGCGCTGGCGAGCGGCACCATCGACCTTGTCGGTCTCGCGCGCCCGCTTTGCGTGGATCCGGCGATCCCGGCAAAGCTGCTCTCCGGCGCGGCGCGCGAAACGCCGGCTTACGAAAAGACGCTGCGCATCGGCCCCGGCATTCTGGGGCCCCATAGCCGCTTCAATCTGATCAAGGCAATGAATGGTTGGGGTCAGCAGGGATGGTTCTGCCTGCAGCTGTTGCGCATGGGTGCGGGCCAGGATCCCGATCCGCGCATGGGTGTCTTCTCGGCCTTCCGCAACTACGCGAAAAACGAGGCGCGGACGGCCGCCGCCTTGCAGCGGCCCTGAGCGGTGAAGGAGCGAGCGTGAAAATTGCGGAGCGTTGGTTTGAGCGGCGGCAGATGGACGACGGCGTCACGCTTCTTTGGGAGCCGCATGTCCATCCCTTCATCCGCTGCAACATCTGGTTCGTGCGTGGCCGCGACCGCGACCTCGTAATCGATACCGGCACCGGTGTCTGCTCGCTCGCGGCCGAAATCGCCGGCCTCTCCGGCAATCCGCTGGTCGCCGTCGCCACCCACATCCATTACGACCATGTCGGCTCGTTGCATGAATTCGAAAACCGGCTGATGCATCCCGTCGAGGCCCCGTATATGGAGCCTTACGGGGAGTTCGCAGCGCTCTCGGCGGCCGCCTTTCCCGAAGATATCCGCGAGGCGCTGGCGGGCTACGGCCTCGGGCGCGACGAAGTGCTGATCGATGCGCTGCCGCATGCCGGATACGACATCGACGACTATCGCGTGACGTCGACGCGTGCCACCGGTCTGATCGGGGAGGGCGACGCCGTCGATCTCGGCGATCGCCGCTTCACCGTCATGCACCTGCCCGGTCACTCGCCGGGCTCGGTCGGCTTGTGGGAGGAAAAAACGCAAACGCTCTTTTCCGGCGACGCGATCTATGACGGCCCGCTGCTCGACGAGCTGCCGGGCTCCGACATCGCCGCCTATGTGAAAACGATCCGCCGCCTGCGCGACATGGCCCCCCGCGCCGTTCACGGTGGCCACGACCCGAGCTTCGACGGCGCCCGCCTGGTCGAGCTCTGCGACGACTATCTGGCGCGGCGCTCGGCCTGAACGCCAGCCCGCATCAGTACAAAATCCACGCGCGCCTCCACACCGGCCCTCGGCAGCTCCACAAGTGCATATCCGGCATCCCGATAGGCCGTCCGGATCGCATCGTGCGTTGCCACCGCCTCGGCGAAATCCTGTTTGCGCTCGGCATCGTTGCCGTAGATTGCCTCCCAGGGCGGCGCGACGAAAACGGTGTTGTTGTAACGGTATCGCGTCACCGCCTCTTTGAGCGGCGGCGGCACCTCTTCGCCGATCAGCCGGCTGTAGCCGATGAGATCGGGCAATCCGCGATCGAAGAAGACGGGTGTGTGTAGGCCGGTTCTCGCTTCGAACGTCTGCACCGCGTCCGTGAACATCAGATCGCGAAACGCCAAACGGTCTCCCTCATGTGTCGCATTGCCGCCCGTTCGCAGCTGTTCCCGGATGATGCGCCGCCCGGCCTCCTCGACATGCGGAAAGCCGCGCGCGGCCAGAACATCGATCAGCGTTGTCTTGCCGGAGCCTGGGCCGCCAGTGATGACGAAGAAGTTGGGGCGTTCGATTTTCAATTGATGTCTCGCGATGAATCGGCGCATGGGAAGAGACAAAGCCGCGCGGCTTTGCGTCTCGTTTGCATGGATGGGATTGAAAAAATTGAAGGGAGCGAAACGTAATCGTTTGCGCTAAGGCGCAACCCCGCTCAAGCGGAAGCCCCGGATTTTCCTGTCGGGCGTTCCCTCGCGGGGTTGCATTTGGATGTGCTGTTCGCACTCGCCCGCGCTATAAAGCCGGGCTTTTCTCCGTGCCTTCCACCCGCGCGCTCAATTAGCGTCACGCTGGCGTCAGTGTTTTTCCGCGCTTTTCCCTTGGCCTAAACGGTTTACCGACCGGTCACGCATGAGAACAGCGTCGGGTCTTGGCAATGGATCGAAATCTCTCGGTTTTTACAGGGATTCGACCTGCGTCGGTGGAGCCATCTTCGAAACCTCCTCCTTCGTGAGACATGAAAATGCTACGCCTCATCGTGCAAAGGTCAAGGGAAATAAGGGTTTCTCGTTGGGTCCTTTGAGTCAAGCATGCTGACCGATTTACGGCCGAAAAAAATCTGTAGACGGATCAAAATTTGCCCGCAACGAAAAAGGCCGGAGCTTTCGCTCCGGCCTTTCCGTTCGCCGATCCCGGAGGATCAGATCGAATAGTACATGTCGTATTCGACCGGATGCGGCGTCATTTCGTAGCGCATGCATTCTTCCCACTTCAGTTCCAGATAGGCGTCGATCTGGTCGTCGGTGAACACATTGCCCTTGGTCAGGAACTTGCGGTCGGCGTCGACCGAGATCAGCGCCTCGCGCAAGCTGCCGCAAACCGTCGGAATGTTCTTTAGCTCTTCCGGCGGCAGCGCGTAGAGATCCTTGTCCATCGGCCCGCCCGGATCGATCTTGTTTTCGATCCCGTCGAGACCGGCCATCAGCATCGCCGCGAAGGCGAGATAGGGATTGGCCGTCGGATCGGGGAAGCGGATTTCGATGCGCTTGGCCTTCGGCGAGGTGCCGTAGGGAATGCGGCAGGAGGCCGAGCGGTTGCGCGCCGAATAGGCGAGCAGCACCGGCGCTTCATAGCCCGGCACCAGCCGCTTGTAGCTGTTGGTCGACGGGTTGGTGAAGGCGTTGAGCGCCTTGGCATGCTTGAGGATGCCACCGATATACCAGAGGCACTCCTGGCTGAGATCGGCATATTTGTTGCCGGCGAAGAGCGGCTTGCCGTCCTTCCAGATCGACTGGTGGCAATGCATGCCCGAGCCGTTGTCGCCGAACACCGGCTTCGGCATGAAGGTCGCCGTTTTGCCGAAGGCATGCGCGACGTTGTGGATTACGTATTTGTAGATCTGCAGATGGTCGGCCACCGTCGTCAGCGTCGCGAACTTGATGCCGAGCTCGTGCTGGGCGGCGGCGACTTCGTGGTGGTGCTTTTCAATGGTGACGCCCATCTCGCCCATCACCGTCAGCATCTCGCCGCGCAGGTCCTGGCAGGAGTCGATCGGGTTGACCGGGAAATAGCCACCCTTGGTGCGCGGCCGGTGCCCGAGATTGCCCGTCTCGTAATGCGTGTCGGTATTGGTCGGCAGTTCGACCGAGTCGACCTCGAAACCGGTCTTGTAGGGGCTCGTGGAAAACTTCACGTCGTCGAAGATGAAGAATTCGGCTTCCGGGCCGAACACCACCGTGTCGCCGATGCCGGTCGACTTGAGATAGGCCTCGGCGAGCTTGGCCGTGCCGCGCGGATCGCGCGAATAGGGCTCGCCGGTCGACGGCTCCAGAATGTCGCAGAAGATCGCCAGCGTCGTCTGCGCATAGAACGGGTCGATGGTCGCCGTCGCGGTATCGGGCAGCAGGATCATGTCGGATTCGTTGATCGCCTTCCAGCCGGCGATGGACGAACCGTCGAACATGGTGCCTTCGGCCCAGAATTCGTCGTCGCAAAGGCCGATGTCGAACGTGACATGCTGCATCTTGCCGCGCGGGTCGGTGAAGCGCAGGTCGACGTATTTGACGTCCTTTTCCTTGATGATCTGCTGAATAGGTTTGCCGGCCATTTGATCCTCTTTCCCTGTTGCCCTTTAGGGGTTCGTGCGTCGGGCTTGCGCCCTCTCGTTAAAATCGCGCGCGGGCCTTCCGGGGCCGCGGCGCGCCATATTGTCGTTCAGCTCGAAATCGTCAAATCGTTCCTCTGGCTCGCTAGATCGCCTCTGCGCCGGTTTCGCCGGTGCGGATGCGGATCGCTTCCTCGACGGCGGAAATGAAAATCTTGCCGTCGCCGATGCGGCCGGTGCGCGCGGCCTGCTGGATCGCCTCGACGGCCTTGGCCACCAGATCGTCGTTGAGCACGACCTCGATCTTCACCTTGGGCAGAAAATCCACCACATATTCGGCGCCGCGATAGAGCTCGGTATGGCCCTTCTGACGGCCGAACCCCTTGGCCTCGGTCACGGTGATGCCTTGCAGCCCCGCTTCCTGCAGCGCTTCCTTCACCTCGTCGAGCTTGAACGGCTTGATGATCGCCTCGATCTTTTTCATTCGCTGACTTCCTTGCTTGCTGGGCCTGCCGCCCCCGCTTGTCTCCAAAGGGTTAGCATGGCTCGTGCCAACCCGGTGGACGTCGAAAAGCAGAACAGAACCAACATGTTATGTGTTTGAGCGGGGTCTGCTGCCCGGCTTTTATGCAGCTTGAATGCACATAAAACAGGCAACAAGAGTGAAAAACAGGCAGCAGCTTAACCAAACTCGACTTTAGGCGAAAACCCGCCCGGCCGCGCCCTTTTTCGCCGCGATTGACAGCTTGGCCCCGCCCCGCGACAAAACGCCGGCAAGGTTTCACGTGAAAAGGCGAGGGCAGGGCGGATGCGGGCGGCAAGCCGGGTGTTTTCGGGTCTGGGCACGACCATCTTCACGACCATGTCGGCGCTGGCCGCCGAGCACGGCGCCATCAATCTCGGCCAGGGCTTCCCCGACGATGAGGGCCCGGACGACATCCGCGCCGTCGCCGCGAAAGCGATCATGGAGGGCCCCAACCAGTACCCGCCGATGATGGGCCTGCCCGCGCTGCGCCAGGCGGTCGCCGCCGCCAACAGGCGCTTCTACGGCCTCGACATGGACTGGCAGACCGAAGTGATGGTCACCTCCGGCGCCACCGAGGCGCTCGGCGACTGCCTGATGGGCCTTCTGAACCCCGGCGACGAGGCGATCCTCTTCGAGCCCGCCTATGACAGCTACAAGCCCGTCATTGAGGCGCTGGGCGCCAGGGCCGTCCCGGTTGCACTGGAGGCGCCGCACTGGTCGCTGCCGCTGGAGGCCCTCGAGGCGGTCTTCTCGGACCGGACCAAGCTCGTCCTCCTCAACACGCCCATGAACCCGACCGGCAAGGTCTTCTCCCGCGCCGAACTCGAGGCCATCGCCGCCCTCATGCTTCGCCATGATGCCTATGCCGTCTGCGACGAGGTCTATGAGCACCTGGTCTTTTCGGGCGCCGCCCATGTCCCGCTGATGGCGCTGCCCGGCATGCGCGAGCGCTGCCTGCGCATCGGCTCGGCCGGCAAGACCTTTTCCCTCACCGGCTGGAAGGTCGGCTACGTCACCGGCCCCGCCCACCTGATGCAGCCCGTCGCCAAGGCGCACCAGTTCGTGACCTTCACCACGCCGCCGGCGCTGCAAACGGCGGTCGCCTACGGCCTCGGCAGGGACGACACCTATTTCGCCGGTCTCGCCGCGTCGCTCGAAGCGAAGCGCGACCTGCTCGCCAGGGGTCTCGCGGAAGCGGGCCTCGATGTTCTGCCCACGGACGGAACTTATTTCATCTCCGCCGATTTCCGCTCCCTCCTTAAAAACAAGGAGGGCTTCAACGGCACCGACGACGAATTCTGCCGCGACATCACCGTCAAGGCGAAAGTCTCGGCCATCCCGCTCTCGGCCTTCTATGCTGACCCCGCCAGAGCCCCGCACCATCTCGCCCGTTTCTGCTTCTGCAAGCAGGACGCGGTGCTGATCGAAGCGAGTGCAAGGCTGAAGGCTTATGCAAAGGAGCGTTGAGTGAAATTCAGACTCGTATATGACGGAAAATTGAAGGGCGGTCAGAGCAAAGACGCCGCGCACATCCACGAGATTAGAAAGGAGTTTCACCGTCAGCTTGGTGTCCTCTGGATGACCGAACCGCTAAAAAGTTTTGTGGATGGCATCGCTGATCTAGGAGTTATGGAGGTTCCTTCAGAGTTCGAAGTTCTTGCTTCCGGTGGAGTGAAGTTTCTACCCATAGCTCAGGCAAAAAATCATCTTCTTGCTGAACTGAAAATATTGTTGTTGCGGCCGGCGCCTGCAGGAGCCTTGCTTCAACACGGTGGTGACATCGACAACCGAATTAAGACATTGATTGACGCATTGCGTGTCCCAACTCCCGGTGAAGTAGCGAAACTCAAGCTACAATCGCAGGAAGAGATATTCTTCTGCGTGCTTGAAGACGACAAGCTCGTAACGAGCTTTGCAGTTGAAGCTGATACCTTGCTTGAGAATGGGGTTGACCATCAGTACTGCCACGCCGTGATAGAAGTACGGTTGTGGGCGAGCAAAGTTACGATGGAAAATCTCGGTCTGATTTCGTGAGCGCATTCAACACTCTCCGACGCCCCGCCGCTTCCGGCAAGGCCGAATGGCTTGTCGCCTTCCTGCACGGCTACGGTTCCTCCGGCGCCGAATTGATGTCCTTCGCCGACTACTGGCAGTCCTCCATGCCCGATGTCGCCTTCGTCGCGCCGGACGGTCCGGCGCCCACGAAAGACGGCGGCTTCCAATGGATCGGCAAGCGCCCTGCCGGCGACCCGCGCCTCTATGACGACGCGGTCGAGGCCGCGCCGGCGCTCCACAACTTTCTCGACGCCGAACTCGCGCAAATCAATCTCGGGCCCGAACGTCTCGCACTTGTCGGCTTCAGCCAGGGCACGGTGATGGCGCTGCATCTCGGCCTGCGCCGCGCCGTCGCGCCGGCCGCCGTGCTCGGCTATTCGGGCGGTCTTGTCGGCGCGGACAAGCTGAAAGACGAAATCCGTTCGAAGCCGCCGGTCATGCTGGTGCATGGCGAGCAGGATGCGCTGGCGCCTGTCTACGGCATGATGGCTTCGGTCAAGGCGCTCAGCGAGGCGGGCATCGTCTGTCAGGGCGTGCCGATCCCCGGTCTCGGCCACGAGGTCAACGCCGACGCCCTGATCTATGGCGCGCGCTTCCTGCTCTCCGCCTTCGCCTTTCGCGAGAAGCACGGCGCCTGACGCAACGGCGCCGCGCCGCGCCGTCCGCCGCTGGACAGCGCGCAACGAGCCGCTATTCTCGCCGCCAATCGTTAGCATCACGAACTAAAAGAATTTCAAGGGAGCCGCCTGATGTCCGACAAACTCGACCCCCGCATGCCCGTCCTTGTCGGCTGCGGCCAGTTGGTCCAGAAGGAAAAGGATGTCGAGAAGGCGCTTTCGCCAATGCATCTGATGGCCGACGCCGCCCGCGCCGCCGCCGCCGACGCAGGGCTGGGCGACAAGCTCTGGGCCGCCATCGACAATGTCACGACGGTGCGCTTCATCACCGACAGCCCGGATTCAGGCAGGCTGCCGTTCGGCCGCTATCCGAACGCCTCGAAGACGCTGGCCAACATGCTCGGCGCCAGCCCTTCGAAAACCTGCTACGGCCCGACCGGCGGCAATACACCGCAAATGCTGGTCAACCACACCGCCGAACTGATCGCCAATGGCGACACACAGGTGGCGCTCGTCGCCGGTTCGGAATGTTTCGGCACGCTGATGCGCGCGCTGGGGCAGGGCAAACAGCTTCCCTGGCACGACGAAAATCCCGGCGGCAGCCGCATCGACATCGGCAACGAGAAAGCCGGCGTTACTGAAGCCGAAAAGCGCCACAAGCTGCAATTCCCGGTCAACATCTATCCGATGTTCGAAAACGCCATTCGCGGCGCCAGGGGACGCAGCGTCCGCGACCATCAGCTTGCCATCGGCCGCCTGATGGCACCCTTCACGGAAGTGGCGGCGAAGCATCCGCAAGCCTGGTTCCCGGTCGCCCGCACCCCGGAAGAAATCGCAACGCCCACCGACGACAACCGCTATGTCGGCTTTCCCTACACGAAGTATATGAACGCGATCATGCAGGTCGATCAGGCCGCCGCCGTCGTCATGATGTCGGTCGAAAAGGCGCGCGAACTGGGTATCCCGCAATCGAAATGGGTCTTCCTGCATGGCTGCGCCGACGCCAACGATCTCTGGTATCCGACCGAGCGTGTCAATTATCACTCATCGCCCGCGATCCGCATGATGGGCAGGAAGGCCTTTGCGATGTCGGGCTGGAAGATCGGCGACATCGATTATTTCGACCTTTATTCCTGCTTCCCGTCGGCCGTGCAGATCGGCCGCGACGAACTCGGCATCGTCGAAGACGATCCGCGCCCGCTCACCGTCACCGGCGGCTTGCCCTACTTCGGCGGCGCCGGCAACAACTACGTCATGCATTCGATCGCAACGATGATGGACAAGCTGCGCGCAAAGCCCGGCACGAAAGGCCTTTGCACTTCGAACGGCTGGTACGTCACCAAGCACGGCCTCGGCCTCTATTCGACGGCGCCGCGCGAAGGCAAATGGGAGCGCGAAAAGCCGGCCGCCTATCAGGCCGAGATCGACGCCGAGAAACACCCGAAGGTCGAGGAAAAGCCGAACGGCAAGGCGAAGATCGAAACATACACGGTCGTCCATGGCCGCGGCGGCGCCGAATTCGCCATCCTCTTCGGCCGCATGGCCGACAGCGACGCCCGCTTCGTCGCTCACACGCCGAACGACCCCACAACGCTTCAGGACATGCTGACCCGCGACCAGCTCGGTCGCCCCGGCAGCGTGACCTCCCCTGCCGATGGCAGCGTCAACATCTTCACGCCTGAATAAAAAATGTCATTGCCTCTGGTCCCTCTCCCCAACGGGGAGAGGGAGGGGGCGGGCGTCAGCCCGCGGAAGGGTGAGGGGGCTTCACGCCCTCACCACAGCCACGTCTCGGGATCGGGCACCGGCTTGCCGTCCATCGCCAGCATGATGCCCTTGATCAGGCGGATCAGCGCCCAGACAACCGTCGCGAGCAGGATCAGGAAACCGATAAGGAGGAACGTCGTGATCGCGCCGACGACCGCGAACAGAAGGCTGATCCAGAAAGTGCGGATCAGATAGGTCAGGTGCGAGGCCGCCGCCGGCGTCGACTCGCCGCGTTTGAGATAGGCGACAATCACGCCCGCAATGGAGGTGATGGCGGTGACGAAGCCGATGAAATAGAGAATATAGACGAGCTTGGCGATGCCGAATTCGTCGCTGCCCGTTTGCGCAACAGGGGGATTGGGCGTGTCGCTCATGGATGCCTCCTCTGAAGAATCGCCTCCTGAAAGGCTAACCCCTCATCCGCCCCCTGACCATCGGCTTTCCCTTGCCGACGCAGCAGCAGGGCGCTAATCCCTCCCGACAGCCATTGCACCCGCAGGAGCCGCCCATGCCCACCATCTACATGATCCGCCACGGCGAGGCCGCCGCCGGCTGGGATGCCGACACCGATCCGGGCCTCAGCGACAAGGGCCGCGCGCAATCGGAAGCCGTCGCCCGCGAAATCGAGACGCGCATCGGCCGCAAGCTGCCGCTGCTTTCCTCGCCGCTGCGCCGCTGCCGCGAAACCAGCGAACCGCTGGCCGCCAGCTGGGCCGCCACACCCGCCATTGAGCCCCGCGTTGCCGAAGTGCCGTCGCCCGTCGAAGACCTCGCCGCGCGCGGCGTCTGGCTCCGCCGTCTGATGGCCGGCACATGGGCCGACGCGCTGGCGCCGGAAATCACCGGCAACGGCAAGGTCGATCTCGCGGCCTGGCGCCGCGCCGTCATCGACGCGCTGACGGAGCGCAGCGAGGACACGGTGATCTTCTCTCATTTCATCGCCATCAACGTCGCCGCCGGCGCCGCAACGGGCGACGATCGCTTCATCACCTTCCGCCCCGACAATTGTTCCGTCACGATCTTCGAAACCGAAGGCCCCACGCTGAAGCTGGTCGAGCAGGGCAGGGAAGCCGACACCAAGGTTAATTGAGTTCCGCCGCCTACACCCGGTAATCCGCCTTCAAAATCTCCAGCAGCTTCCGCGACGCCGGGCTGAGATAACCGCCCTTGCGCACAATCGCCGTCACCGGATTGGCCGCATTGAGATCGCCCGCCCGAATGACAGCAAGCGATTTCGCGACGCGTTCCTCGGCAATGCTGCTTTCTGGCAGCAGCGCAATGCCGAAGCCGGCTTCAACCAGCCGCTTTTGCGCCGTCAGACTGTCGATGGCAGACCAGCGGAAATGGCCGACGCCGCGCAACAGAAACTGGGCGAAGATATTCGCCGCGGACGGCTCCTCGAAATCCGGTGGCGGCGGAAAGGCCAGCCAGTGTTCGTCGCCGAGATCGGCGAACCGCGCCATGCGCTTGTTCGCGCGCGCGTGATCCGGCGCGCAAGTCACGACAAGCGGCTCGGGCTTGAGGGCAAAGCCGATGAGGTCGGGCGACCGGTCGTTGAAATAGCGAAGCCCGATCGTCGCCTCGCCGCTCCGCACCAACTCGCTCACCTCGGCGCTTGTCGCCGTTCCGAGCGTCAGCGCGACACCCGGCGAGCGCGCCGCGAATTTCTTCAGAACGCGCGTCAGTCCGGCGCTCGCCAGCGTACCGACGACCGCAATCGAAACCGGCCCGCCATCGCCCGATTGCAGCGCCTTCAGCGCATCCGCCGTGTCCTTCAGCGCCGCCAGCACCCGCTCGGCATGCGGCAGCAGCACACGGCCCGCCTGGCTCAGCACGACGCCGCCCGTCACGCGCTCGAACAGCGGCGCCCCGATTTCCTCTTCCAGCAGCGCGATGCGGCGGCTGATTGCCGGTTGCGAGCGGTTCAGCACCTGTGCTGCCGGCGAGAACCCGCCTGTCCGGTGAATGGTCACGAAAGTATGGAGCGCCTCGGAATCCATGCGCCGCCTCCCATGCAAAAAACAGATGACTATGATCCAAACTATAAATTGGACGAATAGGCACACAAGCCCCAATTTCCCGGCAACGCGAATCCCACCCGCCATGTCGAAGGAAACCGAAATGCAGACGAGCGACACCGAAGCCAGGGCGCAAACCTTTCAGGCGATGCATAAGTCCGGTCCGGGCTTCATCATGCCCAATGCCTGGGACGCCGGCAGCGCCATGCTGCTCGCCGCCACGGGCTTCAAGGCGATAGCGACCACCAGCGGCGGCATCGCCTTTTCGCTCGGCAAGCAGGACTATCAGGTGTCGGACGCATCGCTCGGCGTGACGCGCGAGGAAATGTTTGTCCGCATGCGCGAAATCGTCCAGGCGGTGCCCCTGCCGGTCAACGGCGATCTCGAAGCCGGTTACGGCGACAGCCCGGAAGCGGTCGCCGAAACCATCGGCATGGCGATCGAGGCGGGCCTCGCCGGCGGTAACATCGAAGACAAGAAACCGCTCAAGCCCGTTCTCTATGATGACGCGCTGGCCGTCGAACGCATCGCCGCCGCCCGCGCCGCGATAGCAAAACGAAAGAGCGCCTTCGTCCTGACCGCGCGCACCGACGCGTTTCTGGGCAAGTCGTCAGACCCGCTGGGCGCGGCCATCGCCCGCGCCAACCGCTTCCTCGAAGCGGGCGCCGACTGTGCTTTCGTGACCGGCGTCGCCGACCTGCCGACGATGAAAATTCTGGTTCGCGAGATTGACGGGCCGATCAACATCGTTGCCGGTCTCGTGAGCACGGAAGGCAATGCCTACGAGATGCTGGAGGCCGGCATCAGGCGCATCAGCCTCGGCGGCTCGATTGCGCGTTCGGCCCTGGGCTTCATCCACCAATGCGCGCGCGAACTGCATGATAGCGGCACGCTCGGCTTCGCCGCCGATCAGATGCCGCAAGCCGACCTCAACGCGCTCTTCGCGCAGGCGCGCGCCCGCTGACCCGGCCACCCGCAAACACAAGAGCTTGTTCAATGACCAGATCGACCAGCGTCGCCCGCGTGGCGCGCACCCCTGAGCCGCCATACTACGCGGTCTCCACGACGACTGAACTCGGCCCCGGCTTTGACGAGGACGCCTATTTCAAACTGGCGACCGAACTCTATGGCCGCGCCGGCGAGATCGGCGGCTTTCTCGGCCTCGAGGCTTTCTTCCAGGACGGCGCCTCGGTTGCGATCACCTATTGGGAGAGCCTTGAGGCGATCCAGCGCTGGCGCGACGATCCGCGCCACATGGCGGCGAAGCACAAAGCCAAAACGGTATGGTTCGGTCCCACCATCACCCGCATCGCCCGTGTCGAGAGGGACTACGGGTTCAATCTGGAATAGGCGCGTCGCCATCCGGTGTTCCGCTTCACGGAATACCCGCAATCGTCGCTTGTCCTTCGCCCGCCGCACTTGTTTAATGGATAACATTAGAACGGTGCGGACCGGGGAGGGGAGTGCGATGAACTACAAGCATCCATCGGGCGAGGAGTTTCACGGCGTCATCGGCCGCACCATCGAGGAGTCGACCCCTTGGTGGCCGGAGCCGAAGCTCGGCGCCGGCGCCCCTGACGTCGTGATGGTCGTGCTCGACGACACCGGCTTTTCTCATCTCGGCTGCTACGGCTCCACCATCGAAACGCCGAACATCGACGCGCTGGCCGCCAGGGGCGCGCGCTTCACCGGCTTCCACACCACCGCGCTCTGCTCGCCGACCCGCGCCTGCCTGCTCACCGGCCGCAACCATCACGCGGTCGGCATGCGCGGTGTTTCTAATTTCGATACCGGCTTCCCCAACATGCGCGGCTCGATCCCGAAAAGCGCCGCGACGCTGGCCGAGATCCTGCGCGACAAGGGCTACGCGACCTTCACCACCGGCAAATGGCATCTCGCGCCGATGAGCGAATGTTCCGCTGCCGGCCCCTTCGCCAACTGGCCGCTGCAAAAAGGTTTCGACCGCTATTACGGTTTCCTGCAGGGCGAGACCGACCAGTTCTACCCCGAGCTGACGCATGACAATCATTTCATCGACGTGCCGGCCCGTGCCGAGGACGGCTACCACATCTCCGAAGACATCGTCGACCGTTCGGCGGGCATGATCCGCGACATCGTTTCGCTGGTCCCCGAACGGCCCTTCTTCCTCTACACCGCCTTCGGCGCCATGCACGCGCCGCATCAGGCGCCGCAAAGCTATCTTGACAAATATCGCGGCCGTTTCGACGCCGGCTGGGATGTCGAGCGCGAAAAATGGTTTGCCCGCCAGAAGGAGATGGGCGTCATCCCGGCGGACACGGCGCTCGCCCCGCGCAATCCTGGCGTTCGTCCGTGGGAAGAGCTTTCGCCGAATGAAAAGGCGTTCGCCGCGCGGCTGCAGGAAGCCTTCGCCGCCATGCTCGAACACACCGACCACCAGATCGGCCGCCTGATCGCCTTCCTGAAGGAAGTCGGCCGCTGGGACAACACGCTGTTCATTCTCTTGTCCGACAACGGCGCCAGCCAGGAAGGCGGACCCACCGGCGTCTTCGATGAGATGAAATGGTTCAACGGCATCCCTGAAAATGTCGATGCCGCGGTCGCCCGTCTCGACGACATCGGCGGCCCGGAAAGCCACTGCAACATTCCCTGGGGCTGGGCGCAGGCCGGCAACACGCCGCTGAAATGGTACAAGCAGAACACGCATGGCGGCGGCGTCCGCGATCCGCTGATCATGCACTTCCCCGCAGGCCTCGCCGCGCCCGGTGCCTTCCGCCGCCAGTTCTGCCACGCGGTCGACATCGCGCCGACCGTGCTCGATATCATCGGCATCGAAACGCCGTCGGTCGTCGCCGGCGTAACGCAAATGCCGGTCCACGGCGTCAGCCTGAAGGCGGCGCTGGCCGACCCGGAGGCAAAAGTCGAACGCGCCGCGCAATTCTTCGAGATGCTCGGCCATCGCGGCATCTGGAAGTCAGGCTGGAAGGCCGTCACGCGCCACGAACAGGGCAAGCCCTTCGACGAAGACCGCTGGGAGCTTTACCACCTCGCCGAAGACTTCTCGGAAATGAACGACCTCGCCGCCAGCGAACCCGCGCGGCTGAGGGAACTGATCGACCTCTGGTGGACCGAGGCCGAGGCGCAAGGCGCGCTGCCGCTCGACGATCGCAACGGCATCGCGCTCTTTGCCGCCTCGCGCCGCCCCGGGATGCCGACCTCGCGCAAAAGCTTCCTCTATCGCCCGCCGGTCTCCCACATCGTCGCCGATGCCTGCCCGCCGGTCGGACGCGGCTGGCGCATGACCGTCGATCTCATTCATCCGGCGTCGGCCGGCGACGGCGCCCTCGTCGCCCGCGGCAGTATCAATTCCGGCTTCGTGCTCTACATCAAGGAAGGCCGCCTGCATTTCGACTACAACTGCTTCCACGATCACACGCGCGTCTCGGATGCCGCATCGCTGTCGCCCGGTGTGCGCAACGTCGAGCTTGTCGTCACCCGCCGCGCCGATGGCGGCGGCGATGTCGCGCTCGCGGTCGATGGCGCGGAAGTGGCCTCGGGCACGATCCCGAAACTCGTCTTCATGCTCTCCTCGATCGGCATGGACATCGGCCGCAGCCTCGCGCCGGTCAATCGCGACTATGCCGAACCCTTCGCCTATGGCGGCACGATCCGCACCGTCGCCTTCGACATCCCCTCGCTCCGTCCGCAACAGGGCGAAGCCGTCGCCCAGGTCCGCGCAGCCTACGCGCAGCAATAGGGAAGGGCCGCGGTCGCGCTCATCGTTCGCCACTGTCCGCTCACTTCTTGGGCCCCGGCCGGACATAGGGCGCGACCTGGTAGGTCAGCGCGACGCTGGTGCTGACATCGCCGTCGCCGACCGTCACGGCGGCCTTGTCGAAGGAGGGCGCGCGAAGAAAGCCGATCGCGTTGTTGCTGAAGCCGTAGCCCTCGATTGGGATCCGCAGAATGCTGATGTCGAGCAGCCCGTTGTCGTTCTCGTCGTGAAAGACGATGACGCCGTAGCGGCCGGGTGGCAGGTCCGAGATCGCGATCCCCTGCGGCCCCGTCTTGGCCCGCATCGTCACGCCGACAAGCCGCCCCTTGTCGTTCAGCAACCCGACCTTCGCCGACGTACTGATGGCATCCTCGAAATTGGCGGCGCTGTCATAGAAGCCGATCATCAGCGCGCCGTCATCCGAGCGCACGCCCGTCACCGTCACCTTGAGATCGCCGGCCCCGGCCGGCAGGGCGGCGAGCGATGCAAAGGCCAGTCCGGCCGCAAGTCTCCACATCCTGTTGACGGGCTCCCCCGAAAATATGTCCGGTCCTCAGTCCCGTCTGCAATCTAGCATGAGGCGGACACGCGCAAACGGCAACATTTGAGGCAGGGGCGCCCCTGACCCGCCGCAATCGCATGGCTATAGTGACGCCATGCGCGATTCGTCTCCGGTTCTTCTCACCACCGCCGAAATGGCGCGCGCCGACGCGCTGACGATCGCGCGCGGCCGTCCGGGTTCCGTCCTTATGGAGAACGCCGGCCGCGCCGTTGCCGAGGCCATCGCCGCGCGCTTCGCCGTCGGCCCGGTCGCGGTGCTCTGCGGCCCCGGCAATAATGGCGGCGACGGTTTCGTTGCCGCGCGCCTGCTGGCCGAACAGGGCTGGCCGGTGACGCTCTTCCTTCTCGGCGCCCGCGAGAACCTCAAAGGCGACGCGGCGGAGGCAGCCGCCCGCTGGCAGGGCCCGGTCCGCCCGCTCGCCGCCGATGCGGGCGAGGGCGCCTCCCTCGTCATCGACGCGATTTTCGGCGCCGGTCTCGCCCGCGATGTCGAGGGCGTCGTCGCCGAACTGATTGCCCGTATCGCGAAATCGGGCGTCCCCGTTGCCGCGGTCGACGTCCCCTCGGGCCTCGATGGCGACACCGGCGCTCCCCGCGGGGCCGCCTTCAAGGCGGCGCTGACCGTCACCTTCTTTCGCCTGAAACCCGGCCACCTGCTGCTGCCGGGCCGTCTTCTCTGCGGCGAGTTGAAGGTTGCCGATATCGGCATCCCGTCCGATGTGCTCGAAGAGATCGCGCCGCAGACCTTCATCGACCATCCGCCGCTCTGGGCGGCCTCCTTTCCGCAGCCGAAGATCGACGGACACAAATACACACGCGGCCACGCCGTCGTCGTCTCGGGCGGCGCGGCGCATACCGGCGCGGCGCGTCTGGCCGCGCGCGGCGCCTTGCGGGCAGGGGCGGGGCTCGTCACGGTCGCGACGCCGCCCTCCGCACTCCTCGTCAATGCGGCGCATCTGACCGCCATCATGCTGGCGCCCTTCGACGGTGCCGACGGCCTGACGCAAATTCTCGAGGACAAGCGCAAGAACGCGCTGCTCATCGGTCCCGGCGCCGGCGTCGGCGCGGAGACACGCGAGAATGTGCTGGCGGCCCTCCTTTCCGGCGCCACAATGGTGCTCGATGCCGACGCGCTGACATCGTTTGCCGAAATTCCGCGCGATCTCTTTGTGGCCATCAAGGGCTATTTCGCCGGTCCCGTCGTGCTGACGCCGCATGAGGGAGAATTCGCGCGTCTCTTTCCCGATCTCGCGGCCTCCGGCGAAAGCAAGCTCGTCCGCGCCCGCCGCGCCGCCGCCGAAGCGGGGGCCGTCGTCATCCTCAAGGGTGCCGACACAGTCGTCGCGGCGCCCGACGGCCGCGCCGCCATCAACATCAACGCCGGCGCCGAACTCGCCACCGCCGGGTCGGGCGACGTGCTGGGCGGCATCGTCCTCGGACTTCTGGCACAGGACATGCCGCCATTCGAAGCCGCCGCCGCCGGCGTCTGGCTGCACGGCGAAGCGGGCGCCGCCTTCGGTCCGGGTCTGATCGCCGAAGATATTTCCGAAATGCTCCCCTCGGTCCTGCGCGACCTTCGTTCCGAGCTCGGCTGAGACGGAAGCAAGGCCGTGAAAACGGGGATTACTTTATTTTATCTCCGCCCCTTATCCCCGCTGCCGCGCCCTTTGTGACAGTTCCATGACTGTTTGATGACAGAGGGGGTGTTTTCGCGCGCTCGGGCGCTGCTCTTTTGCTGGCAATCGCCCCAACCCCTTGATATAGAGAGCGCCAAATTGGGGAGCGGCTGGCTCTTGTCGGGCCTCGTCGTCGGCCCATGGCGGGCGTGGCGGAATTGGTAGACGCGCTGGATTTAGGTTCCAGTGCCGCAAGGCGTGGGGGTTCGAGTCCCTCCGCCCGCACCAGACCGAAACCCCTTTAAATACAATGGATTGGAAGATGCAGGTCACGGTCACCAACACGGACGGTCTGAAGCGCGAATTGAAGATTCAGGTTCCCGCGCAGGATCTCGAAGCCCGCCTCGGCGTCAAGCTCGAGGAAATGAAAAACCAGGTTCGCCTCAAGGGCTTCCGTCCCGGCAAGGTGCCGGTCAGCCATCTGCGCAAGACCTTCGGCAAGCAGGTCATGGGCGAAATCATCCAGGAAACCGTCGGCGAGTCGAGCCAGAAAGCGCTGGCGGACGAAGCACTTAAGCCTGCCTTCCAGCCGTCGATCGATCTCGAGGGCGAAATCCAGGAAGTGATGGACGGCAAGGCCGACCTCACTTTCAAGATGAGCTTCGAGGTTGTGCCGACCTTCGAACTGGCAGACTTTTCAAAGGTTTCCATCGAACGCCTCGTTGCAGAGGTGAAGGATGCCGACATCGATGAAGCGCTGAAGCGCCTCGCCGAAAACCAGAAAAATTTCGAGCCGCGCGCGGAAGGCGCCGCAGCCGAGAACGGCGATCTGCTCACCGTCGACTTCGTCGGCAAGATCGACGGCGTTGCCTTCGAGGGCGGTTCGGCGGAAGACGCCAATCTGGAACTCGGCTCAGGCCGCTTCATTCCGGGCTTCGAGGAACAACTCGTCGGCGCGAAGGCGGGCGAAGAAAAGACCGTCAATGTGACGTTCCCGGCCGAATACGGCGCCGAACAGCTCGCCGGCAAGGATGCCGTCTTCGAGGTCAAGGTGAAGGAAGTGAAGGCGCCCGCCGAAGTCACGATCGACGACGAACTCGCCAAGCGCTTCGGCTTCGATGAACTCGCCAAGCTGCGCGAGGCGCTCGCCGAGCAGATCAAGTCCGACTACACCCGCATGTCGCGCATGCATATGAAGCGCGCCATGCTCGACAAGCTCGACGAGCTGCACGATTTCGAGCTGCCGCCCACGATGGTCGAGCAGGAGTTCGAGCAGATCTGGAAGCAGTTCGAACACGAACTCAGCCACCAGAACAAGACGGCCGCCGACCTCGATGAACCCGAGGAAGAAGTGAAGGCCGAATACCGCAAGATCGCCGAGCGCCGCGTCCGCCTCGGCCTGCTGCTGGCCGAAGTCGGCGAAAAGAACAGCATCTCCGTCACCGAGCAGGAGCTGAACCAGGCGCTCGCCGAACGCGCCCGCCAGTTCCCCGGTCAGGAGCGCCAGCTTTACCAGTACTACCAGCAGAACCCGCAGGCCGTTCAGGAACTGCGCGCACCGATCTTCGAAGACAAGGTCGTCGACTTCATAGCCGAGCTGGCCGATGTGACCGACAAGGCCGTCGACCGCGAGACGCTCTTCGCCGATCCCGAAGCGGAGGAGCACGAGCACGTCCACGACGAGAACTGCGACCACGACCATGACCACGATCATGGCGAAGCCAAGCCGGCGAAGAAGCCGGCTGCAAAAAAGGCAGCGGCAAAAAAACCGGCTGCAAAGAAAGCCAAGGACGACTGAGCCGCGCGTCGAAGCGCTGTCGGACAAGGCCCGGAGCTCCCCTCCGGGCCTTTGTCGTTTCAGCCGCCGCATTCCGGTCACAATCGGCGACGGTCGCATTAAGAATTTGTTAGCAAAAAACTTTGCCCGCGAGCCCAATTACCTGTTGCACAGACTCGTCGATACCTATATCCCCGCGCATCACAAGACGCACACGCACGTGCCGCTGGCCCCTGGTAGGTTTATGCAACGACGGAAGCGTCCTTTTTGGATCACGCCGGTCTGAGTACCGGGTCTGAAAAAGGGTGTTGACGATGTTCGCCTCAGAGCAGGGCCGCCGTGCCCGTTCGCGCCTCTCTTCCAAAGCAATCGCGAAATCCGCGCCGTCCTCGAAGACGGTCAAGGGCCGCAAGCCGCGCCTGCGCCTTGTGCCGCAGGCAGCCGAGCTGCCGACGGAGCGCGGCGGCTTGCCGCCGAAGATCGCCCGCTACGTCGCGACGGCCGAGCTGCCGTCGCCCTGCCTGATCGTCGACGTCGACATCGTCGCCCACAACTTCGAGGAGCTGGCGCGCTCGCTGCCCGAGGCGCGCATCTTCTATGCGGTGAAAGCGAACCCGGCCGACGAAATTGTCGCGCGCCTGGCCCGTCTCGGTTCGGCCTTCGATACGGCCAGCATGGGCGAGATCGATTTGTGCCTGTCGCATGGCGTCGCGCCTGAGCGCCTTTCCTTCGGCAACACGATCAAGAAGGAACGCGACATCGGAGAGGCCTATCGGAAGGGCGTTCGCATGTTCGCCTTCGACAGTGAGCCGGAGCTTGAAAAGATTGCCTGCGTCGCGCCGGGATCGAAAGTCTACTGCCGCGTCTTGATGGAATGCGAAGGCGCCGAATGGCCGCTGTCGCGCAAGTTCGGTTGCGAGCCCGCGATGGCCGTCGATCTGCTGGCAAGCGCCGCGGCGCGCGGCCTCGACGCCTATGGCATTTCTTTCCATGTCGGCTCGCAGCAAACCGATCTCATGCAATATGACAAGGCGCTCGAGCTTTCGGTCTCGCTCTTCCGCGAACTCGAGACGCGCGGCGTTCATCTGCGCATGGTCAATATCGGCGGCGGCTTCCCGTCGCGCTACCGTACCGAGGTGCCCTCGATCCCGGCTTATGGCGCGGCGATCCGCGAAGCGCTCACACGCCATTTCGGCGACAACCAGCCGGAAGTCATCGTCGAGCCCGGCCGCGGTGTCGTCGGCGATGCCGGCGTCATCCAGGCTGAAATCGTGCTCGTGTCGCAGAAGGGTGGCGACGACGACCGACGATGGGTCTATCTCGATGCCGGCAAGTTCCACGGCCTTGCCGAAACCATGGACGAGGCGATCAAGTATCGCCTGCTGACCTCGCGCGACGGTGGCGAAACTTCACCCGTCGTGCTGGCCGGCCCGACCTGCGACAGCGCCGACATTCTCTACGAGAAGACGGATTATCGTCTGCCGACGGCACTGGCAGCGGGCGACAAGGTCTGGATCCTAGCCACCGGAGCCTACACGACGACCTATTCGGCCGTCAGCTTCAATGGCTTTCCGCCGCTCGCCAGCGTCTGTATCTGAAGCGGTCTACAGCACCCATTCCACAAAACATTTGAGCCCTGCCTTCGCGCAGGTTGCCGGCCATTTGGCCGGGACGGACAGGCCAATGAAAATTGTCGTTGAGAAAGACATCCACAAGCCCGTGGTCGAGCGACTGGTCGCCGATGCCTTCGGACCGGAGCGCTTCGCCAAGGCGGTCTATCGCCTGCGCGAAGGCGTGGAACATGACGCTTCGCTGGCCCTGGTCGCGCTTGATCGAGGTGACGTTGTCGGTACGCTGCGCTTCTGGCCGGTGGCGATTGCCGGTGCTGTGCCCGCTTTGCTGCTTGGGCCGCTGGTGACGGCTCCTGCCCGGCAAGGTGAGGGCATAGGCGGCCGGTTGATGCGCGCCGGTCTCGATCGCGCGGCCGCGCAAGGCCATCGCATCGTGATGCTGGTCGGGGACGAGCCCTACTACCGGCGCTTCGGCTTTGTCCGCGCATTGGCGCGGCGGCTCGATCTGCCGGGTTGGGTCGACCCCGCCCGTTTTCTGGCTCGTGAACTCGTGGCTGGCTCGTTGACAGGCGTCTCGGGCATGGTCGGCAGACCGGTGCATATCGAATTTGGGTCGGGTCGCCCTGACGTTGCGGTAAATGCCCCCTTTGCCGCAGGGGGCGAAATCGGGCGCAACTGACCTTATATTGGTCTTGCGCTAGAGTGCGGAACCGTCCATTTACCGAATCAGGTTATCCCGGTCCCATGCGGTTTTGTCGGGCGCTGCCGCGCAATTGTCCGCAAGCATGCCGCAGGAAACAGGCCGACGCCCAGGAGAGACAATGAAAGACCCCATCGAAACCTATATGAACCTTGTGCCGATGGTGGTCGAGCAGACCAATCGCGGCGAGCGTGCCTATGACATCTTTTCGCGTCTGCTGAAGGAGCACATTATCTTCGTCGCCGGTCCGGTCGAAGACGGCATGGCGATGCTGGTGACCGCGCAGCTTCTTTTCCTCGAAGCCGAAAACCCCAAAAAAGAAATCTCGATGTACATCAATTCGCCGGGCGGCATCGTGACGTCCGGCCTGGCGATCTACGACACGATGCAGCATGTCCGCCCGCCGATCTCGACAGTGTGCATGGGGCAGGCGGCGTCTATGGGATCGCTCTTGCTGGCAGCCGGCGAAAAGGGAATGCGGTTCGCACTTCCCAATGCGCGGATCATGGTTCATCAGCCGTCGGGCGGCTTTCAGGGGCAGGCGTCAGACATCGAAATCCATGCCCGCGAAACGATCGCGATTCGCGAACGGCTCAATAACATATATGTGAAGCACACCGGGCAAAGCCTCAAGGCGGTCGAGGATGCGCTGGAGCGAGATAATTTTATGAGCCCTGAGCGCGCCCTGGAATTCGGCATCATCGATCATGTCGGTGTGGTGCGACCGTCACAGGATGACGCCAAAAAGGCTTGAAACGGAAGCTTTTCAGGTGAAGGCAGGCCGCTGCGCTAAGGCCGCTCCTGTCGAATCTAGCGGCAAATGCGCAGGATTCGGGCTCTCCGGAAGCTGCGCCGCCGCGACGGAAACGCCGTGTTGCGCCGTTATGGAGGGTAATGAAATGTTGATCCCTCAGCGAATAACATGCTCGTATGTCTGAAAGATGACCGGGAAAGCATCTGCAATTCGCGCTGTGACGTATAGCGACGGCAGGCCGCTTGATCGGGTGGTGGAAGGCGGGCACGGTTTGTGCTGGGGTAACGGAAGAAGCCCGTTCCGGCTAGCGGGTTACTAAGGAGTTTTTATGAGCAAGGTGAGCGGCGGCGACTCCAAGAACACGCTCTACTGTTCCTTTTGCGGCAAGAGCCAGCACGAGGTCAGGAAGCTGATTGCGGGACCGACCGTCTTTATCTGCGACGAATGCGTCGAACTCTGCATGGACATCATCCGCGAGGAAAACAAAAGCTCGCTGGTGAAGTCGCGTGACGGGGTTCCCGCGCCGCAGGAAATCTGTTCCGTGCTGGATGACTACGTGATCGGGCAGCAGCATGCCAAGCGTGTTCTGTCGGTCGCGGTTCACAACCATTACAAGCGTCTCAACCACGCCGCGAAGAACAATGACGTCGAGCTCGCCAAGTCGAACATCCTGCTGATCGGCCCGACCGGCTGCGGCAAGACGTTGTTGGCCCAGACGCTCGCCCGCATTCTCGATGTGCCGTTCACGATGGCGGACGCGACGACGCTGACGGAAGCCGGCTATGTTGGCGAGGATGTTGAGAATATTATCCTGAAGCTGCTGCAGTCGGCCGACTACAATGTCGAGCGCGCGCAGCGTGGCATCGTCTATATCGACGAAGTCGACAAGATCAGCCGCAAATCCGACAACCCCTCGATCACCCGCGACGTTTCGGGCGAGGGTGTTCAGCAGGCATTGCTGAAGATTATGGAAGGTACGGTTGCCTCGGTGCCGCCACAGGGTGGCCGCAAGCATCCGCAGCAGGAATTCCTGCAAGTCGACACGACCAACATCCTCTTTATTTGCGGCGGCGCTTTCGCCGGCCTCGAAAGGATCATTGGTCAGCGTGGCAAGGGCGCTGGCATCGGCTTCAGCGCCAAGGTCCAGTCGGTCGAAGACCGGCGTACCGGCGAGATTCTGAAGGACCTGGAGCCCGAGGACTTGCTGAAGTTTGGCCTGATTCCCGAGTTCGTCGGCCGCATGCCGGTTCTGGCGACGCTGGAGGACCTTGACGAAGAGGCGCTCGTCACCATCCTGACCCAGCCGAAGAACGCGCTGGTCAAGCAGTATGAGCGTCTGTTCGAGATGGAGAATGTACGTCTGACCTTTTCCGAGGAGGCGTTGCGCTCCATCGCGCGCAAGGCGATCGACCGCAAGACCGGTGCGCGCGGGTTGCGCTCCATCCTGGAATCAATTCTGCTCGATACGATGTTCGAACTGCCGACGCTCGAGGGCGTTGAGGAGGTCGTCATCAGCGGTGAAGTGGTCGAGGGCAAGGCGCGCCCGCTCTACATATATGCCGAACGGCAGGGCGACGTCGGCACGAGCGCCTGAAAGGGCTGAAAACCCGCAATTTGCAACGATCGGCAAGTGGCCTTGAAAGCGTGGTCTTTCAGGGCCATTTTCTATCTAACCGACGGTCCCCGGTGCTGATGCAGGCCGAGGACCGTAACCGCCCGAAATCCGGGCGGCGCCCGCGAATCCCGCTATTCTGGCCGTCAGTCGGCCATCAGCATTCATTCAGAATCGGATGCTAGGCTGGAGCTTCGCTGCGGGCGGCAGTCGAGTCAGGTAAAGGCAGGTAGTTGATATGACCGAGAAAGAGAAGCGCAATCAGAATACGACGGCAGGCGCCAGTGGCGATGCCCTTGTGTTGCCGGTGCTGCCGTTGCGCGACATTGTCGTTTTCCCCCACATGATCGTGCCGCTCTTTGTCGGACGTGAAAAGTCTGTGCGGGCGCTCGAAAATGTCATGCAGGACGACAAGCAGATTTTGCTGGTCGCCCAGAAGAACGCCGCCGACGACAATCCGAATACGGACGATATCTACGAGATCGGCGCCATCGGCACCGTTCTGCAGCTTCTGAAGCTGCCTGACAACACTGTCAAGGTGCTGGTCGAGGGTGTGCGCCGCGCGCGCGTCAAGCGCTACATCGACAACCCCGAATTCTTCGAAGCCGAGGTCGAAGCGATCGAAGAGAACGAGGCTGACGGCGATCAGATCGAAGGACTGGCGCGCTCGGTGGTCTCGCAGTTCGAAGGCTATGTGAAGCTCAACAAGAAGGTTCCGCCGGAAGTTCTGGGTTCGATTGGACAGATCGAGGATCCGGCGAAGCTGGCGGACACGGTCGCGAGCCACATCAACATCAAGATTCCCGAAAAGCAGGAACTTCTCGAGATGTCGTCGGTCGCCGGCCGGCTGGAGCGCGTCTACTCGCTGATGGAAGGCGAAATCGGCGTGCTGCAGGTCGAAAAGCGCATCCGCAGCCGCGTCAAGCGCCAGATGGAGAAAACACAGCGCGAGTACTATCTGAACGAGCAGATGAAGGCCATTCAGAAGGAGCTCGGCGACGGCGACGATGGGCGTGAGGAAATTCGCGAGCTCGAAGAACGCATTCAGAAGGTCAAGCTCTCCAAGGAAGCACGCGAAAAGGCGGTAGCCGAGCTGAAGAAGCTCAAGCAGATGAGCCCCATGTCGGCTGAAGCGACCGTCGTGCGCAATTATCTCGACTGGCTACTCTCCGTGCCGTGGAAGCAGAAGAGCCGCGTCAAAAAAGATCTGGCGAACGCGCAGGAGATACTCGATGCCGATCATTACGGCCTCGACAAGGTCAAGGAGCGTATCGTCGAATATCTGGCGGTCCAGAACCGCGCCAACAAGCTGAAGGGGCCGATCCTCTGCCTCGTCGGCCCGCCCGGTGTCGGCAAGACCTCGCTCGGCAAGTCGATCGCTCGCGCGACAGGGCGCGATTTTGTGCGCATGTCGCTGGGCGGTGTGCGCGACGAAGCCGAAATCCGTGGTCACCGCCGCACCTACATAGGCTCGATGCCCGGCAAGGTTATCCAGTCGATGAAGAAGGTGAAGCACACAAATCCGCTCTTCCTGCTCGACGAGATCGACAAGATGGGCTCGGATTTCCGGGGCGATCCATCGTCGGCGCTGCTCGAGGTTCTCGATCCCGAGCAGAACAATTCGTTCTCCGACCACTATCTGGAGGTCGACTACGATCTCTCGGACGTCATGTTCGTGACGACGGCGAACACGCTCAACATCCCTGAACCGCTGATGGACCGGATGGAGATCATCCGTATCGCCGGCTACACCGAGGATGAGAAGGTCGAGATTGCACGCCGCCATCTGATCCAGAAGGCGGTCGACGGTCACGGCTTGCGCAAGGGCGAGTGGTCGATCGACGATGAAGCGCTGCGGCAGTTGATTCGCGTTTACACGCGCGAGGCGGGCGTCCGGAACCTGGAGCGCGAGCTGAACAATCTGGCTCGCAAGGCGGTCAAACGCATTCTGACCGAACCGGAAACCAAGTCGATCAAGCTGACGATGGAAAACATCGCCGACTTTGCCGGCGTGCCGAAATATCGCTTCGGCGAGGCGGAAGGCGAGGATCAGGTCGGCATCGTGACCGGTCTGGCCTGGACCGAGGTCGGCGGCGAACTGTTGACCATCGAAGGTGTAATGATGCCCGGCAAGGGCCGCATGACGGTCACGGGCAACCTGCGCGATGTAATGAAGGAGTCGATCTCGGCGGCGAGTTCCTATGTCCGTTCGCGGGCGACTCGCTTCGGCATCGAACCGCCACTCTTCGACCGCCGTGACATCCATGTCCACGTGCCGGAGGGTGCCACGCCGAAGGACGGTCCGTCCGCCGGCGTCGCCATGACGGCCGCTATCGTGTCGGTTATGACCGGCATTCCTGTCCGCAAGGACGTGGCAATGACAGGTGAGATGACGCTCCGCGGCCGGGTGCTGCCCATCGGCGGTCTCAAGGAGAAGCTCCTTGCGGCGCTCCGTGGCGGCATCAAGAAGGTGCTGATCCCACAGGACAACGCCAAGGATCTCGCCGAGATCCCGGACAATGTGAAGAGCGGTCTGGAGATCGTACCGGTCAACACCATCGACGATGCGCTAAGGCACGCGCTGACGCGCATGCCCGATCCCATCGAATGGGACGAGGACGCCTGGCAGGCTGAGCAGGCCGCCGCCGGACGCAACCGACCGGAGACAATCGAACCGGTTATGGCACATTAATATCGTCGAATACCGATTATGGTGCGGCAAGAAGCGAAACGGGAGCCTCATGGCTCCCGTTTCTGCTTTGGGCATCTCGAATTTTCCGCAGAAATCCTTTGTTTTTACTTTGACCCCCTTCTTGGCAGACGAGTAGACTCTTAACGCTTGAGGGAATCCCGATTCCCCGCCATCGCATCAGAAGGGGCCCGACGTGAACAAGAACGATCTCATTGCAGAAGTGGCGGACCGGACCGGTCTATCCAAGGCCGATGCGACCAAATCCGTCGACTATGTGTTCGACATCATCACGGACTCGCTGAAAAAGGGCGAAGAGGTCCGACTGGTCGGCTTCGGCACGTTCAACGTGTCGAACCGGGCAGCTACCGAGGGCCGCAACCCGCGTACCGGCGAGACGATTCAGATCCCGGCCTCGAAGCAGCCGAAGTTCAAGGCCGGCAAGGGTCTCAAGGACGCTGTGAACAGCTGAGCTGAGAAAAACCACGAGTTTGAGGGCCGGCCGCATCGAGAAGCGCGCCGGCCTTTTTATTTGAAGGCCTCCGATCCTGCCGCCGGTTCCGGCGTTGTTTCGTCAGCTCCATCGCCTGTCGGCTCTTCGTCAGCGGCGCGCGGATCGAGCTCGGTTGGCAGCGGATGAACTTGCGGGAATGGAACGGCGACGAAGTCTGCCCGTTGTTCCTCCGGCAACGCCGGTGTCGAGATGATGCGATGAACCGTATAGATGGCAAAGAGGAGGTGAACCAGCGCCGGGAAAACGAAGACCGACGAAATACCGAAGCTGCCAACGCCAATCGACGCGGCCGTCGGGCCCACGATTGCGCCGAGAGAATAGACGACCAGCAACCCCCCAGAGACAGACACAAAGCTCTCACTCTGACCGTGATCGTTCATATGCGCCACGCAGACCGAATAAAGCGTCAGCGCGAAGACGCCGAACAGGACGCCGGCAAGCATGATGGCGGCCACGCTGCCGCTGATGCCGGCGACAACGAGCGCCGTTTCTCCCAGCGCCGAGCCGAGGCAGAGCCCGACGATGACGCGCCGTCGGTCCATTCGGTCCGAAATGCGGCCGATCGGCCATTGCGCAGTCGCCCCTCCCGTAATCGCCGCAAGCATGAAAGCTGCGATTCCACCTTCGCCAAGGCCGCTTTCCATCGCGTAGAGCGGTGCCAGCGTCCAGAACGGTGCGTTGGTCAAACCCACCACAAATGAGCCCACCAGTCCGACAGGCGAGAGCGCATAAAGATTCCGGATATTGATACGCGTGCTCTGGATGGGCATGGGCTGGACGGAACTCGTCATCGCGACGGGCACCAGAGCCAGGGACGTCAGGATCGAACAAATGGCAAAGAGGATGAAGCCGGTCGAGTCGGCGGCGTTGAGCATCAATTGCCCGCCGGCAAGTGCCGTCAGATTGACCGCGAGATATATGGCGAAGATTCGCCCGCGCGTGTCGTTGGCGGATTGCTCGTTGAGCCAGCTCTCAATCACCATATAGAGGCCGGCAAAGCAGAATCCCGTCAACACCCGCATCAACGCCCAGATGGCAGGATCCGCGGACATGGCGTGAACAAGCGGCGCTGCGGCTGCGAGTCCGCAAAACGTGGCAAAACTGCGGATGTGACCCGCCCGGTGCACGATATGCGGTGTCGCGAAACAGCCCCCCAGAAATCCGGCGAAATAGAAGCTGCCGATGACGCCGACGGTTATGGTTGCAAAACCTTCGTGCCCGGCGCGAATGGGGATTAGCGTACCTAGAAGCCCGTTGCCGACCAGCAGGATTGCCGTGGCCATCAGCAACGAAAGGACGGGGGCGAGCGTACGAGTCAAACGGGGCACCCGGTCTGTCGATGAGCCAAAAGGCGGAGAATCAAGATCGGGCGTTTGGGCGGCCATTGCAATGGCCACGATTGCATTGCCGGCGGGCATTCGTTAGGAGTTGCGGAATTGCCCGACGAGGTGCTTTGGCGCGGGCAGGGGCGGTTAGCTCAGTTGGTAGAGCATCTCGTTTACACCGAGAGGGTCGGCGGTTCGAGCCCGTCACCGCCCACCATGCAAGTCTGGCCTCGCAGCGCGCCATCGGGGGCGATGCGCCTTGACAGGGAGGGGGGCTTGGCTTACGAGACGCCCACCTTTCAGGCGGTTTCTTTGCCATGTGGGGGTGTAGCTCAGTTGGTTAGAGCGCCGGCCTGTCACGCCGGAGGTCGCGGGTTCGAGTCCCGTCACTCCCGCCACTATTTCCGATTCATCGAACCTCCGTGACAGCTGTGAAGGCGCTCGGACGGGCGCAACGTTCCTTGCGCGCAGACTGGTGCAACGGCCGGAAATTCAAGGGTTTTTGCGCCGACAAATCGTCAGCCAGCCTTTTATTTCGCGTATGCGGGAGTTATACTGCGCACCGAATTGGGCAGCCCGATTATGGATGATCAGATCGTCCCGTCACGCGCCCGCGTGGCGCGAAGGCTTGCCCGGCCGAGTCCCGAAAGGTGTCGGCTCATGTTGGGAACAATTCGATGGAAGACCTGCTTCTCGAGTACCTGCCCATATTGATCTTTATGGGATTGTCGCTCGTGGTGGGTCTTGCGCTGCTTGTCGCGCCGTTTCTTGTGGCGCCCAGCAAACCGGATCCTGAAAAGCTCGCTGCATATGAATGCGGCTTCGACGCCTTCGATGACGCAAGAATGAAGTTTGATGTGAAGTACTACTTGGTTGCCATCCTCTTCATCATCTTCGACCTTGAAGTAGCCTTTCTGTTCCCCTGGGCGGTGGCGCTGGGCGATGTCGGACTTTTCGGCTTCTGGTCGATGATCGTTTTCCTGGGCGTTCTGACGGTGGGTTTCACCTATGAGTGGAAGAAGGGTGCCCTGGAATGGGAGTGATGCACACAGGCGGTGCGGTTGCATCGGCGGGCGACAGGATCGCCGGCAGCGGGCAGGATGACGCGTTCTTCAGACAGGCGTCAGATGCGCTGGCCGACAAGGGCTTTGTGCTGACCACGGTCGATGATCTGGTTAACTGGTCGCGAACCGGCTCGCTGATGTGGATGACTTTCGGTCTCGCCTGCTGCGCCGTCGAAATGATGCAAACCTCGATGCCGCGCTACGACGCGGAGCGATTCGGCGTTGCGCCTCGCGCCAGCCCGCGCCAGTCCGACGTGATGATCGTGGCCGGAACGCTGACCAACAAAATGGCCCCGGCGCTTCGCAAGGTTTACGATCAGATGCCCGAGCCGCGCTATGTGATCTCGATGGGGTCCTGTGCAAATGGCGGCGGCTACTATCACTATTCCTACTCCGTGGTGCGCGGCTGCGACCGGATCGTGCCGGTTGATATCTACGTGCCCGGATGCCCTCCCACCGCCGAGGCGCTACTCTACGGCATCCTCGCCCTTCAAAAGAAAATTCGCCGGACGGGCACGCTCGACCGCTGAATTCACCGAGCGGCAGAGAGTATCTTCCTCGCCGGAAGCGAAAACCTGCCCATGAGTTTCGAGACCGCATCGATGGACGAAAGTCTCACAGAACTGGGCGAGCACATTCTCGGCGGCGTCGAGGATTCAATGCTGGGTTTCAGCGTTACCTATGGCGAATTGACGATCCGGGCGCAGGCCCGTGCGATCGCACAGGTGCTGAAATTTCTTCGTGACGATCCGGCATGCAATTTCGCCACCCTGATCGATATCACAGCCGTAGACTATCCCCAGCGTGCGCAGCGTTTCGATGTCGTCTACCACCTTCTGTCGATGCACCAGAATCAACGTGTTCGCGTCACGATCGAAACCGACGATGAAACGCCCGTGCCCAGCGTGGTCGGCGTATATCCGGCAGCAAACTGGTATGAGCGCGAAACCTTCGACATGTACGGCGTGCTCTTCAGCGATCACCCGGACTTGCGGCGCATTCTTACCGACTACGGATTCAACGGCTACCCGCTACGCAAGGACTTCCCGCTCACGGGGTACGTTGAGGTTCGTTACGATGACGATGAAAAAAGGGTCGTCTATGAACCCGTAAAGCTGGTGCAGGAGTTTCGTAGCTTCGATTTCGCCAGCCCGTGGGAAGGCGTCGAATATCTGTTGCCGGGCGATGAGAAGGCGGAGAACTAGGTCATGGCCGAACAGGAGCTCCGTAACTATCATCTGAATTTCGGACCGCAGCATCCGGCCGCGCACGGCGTGCTGCGCCTTGTGCTGGAACTCGACGGTGAAGTCGTAGAGCGGGTCGATCCGCATATCGGGCTTCTGCATCGCGGCACAGAAAAACTGATTGAATACAAGACCTACCTTCAGGCAACCCCGTATTTCGACCGCCTCGACTATGTCGCGCCGATGAACCAGGAGCACGCCTTCGTGCTGGCCGCTGAAAAGCTGCTAGGCCTCGAAGTACCGCGCCGCGCGCAATTTATTCGTGTTCTCTATTCGGAAATCGGCCGCATCCTCGCGCACCTGCTCAATGTGACAACGCAGGCGTTGGACGTCGGCGCGCTGACGCCGCCGCTCTGGGGCTTCGAAGAGCGCGAAAAGCTGATGATCTTCTATGAGCGCGCGTCCGGTGCCCGTATGCATGCCAACTACTTTCGCGTCGGCGGTGTGCATCGCGATCTGCCGCCGAAGCTGCTTGAGGACATCTACAATTTTTGCGATCCCTGCGCTCGGGTTCTCGACGACCTCGAAAGCCTGCTCACCGGCAACCGCATCTTCAAGCAGCGTAACGTCGACATAGGCGTCGTGACGCAGGAAGAGGCGCTCGAATGGGGCTTCTCGGGCGTCATGGTGCGTGGTTCCGGCATGGCCTGGGACCTGCGCCGTTCGCAGCCTTACGAAATCTATTCCGAGCTCGACTTCGATATCCCGGTCGGCAAGAACGGCGACTGCTTCGATCGCTATCTGATCCGCATGGATGAAATGCGCCAGTCGCTGCGCATCATGAAACAATGCATCGAGATGATGCCCGGCGGTCCGGTACACGCACATGACGGCAAGGTCGTGCCACCGTCGCGCGCCGAGATGAAGCGCTCCATGGAAGCACTCATCCATCATTTCAAGCTCTATACCGAGGGCTACCGCGTGCCCGAGGGCGAGGTCTATGCGGCCGTCGAGGCGCCGAAGGGCGAATTCGGGGTCTATCTCGTCTCCGACGGCGGCAACAAGCCCTACAAGTGCAAGATTCGCGCGCCGGGTTATGCCCATCTGCAGGCAATGGATCATCTGTGCAAGGGCCATATGCTGGCGGACGTCGCCGCTATTCTCGGCTCGATCGATATCGTGTTCGGAGAGGTGGATCGGTGAGCGTTCGCAGACTAGACCCCAACCAGCCGGCGAGTTTCGCTTTCACGCCGGAAAATATTGAATGGGCCAAAGGACAGATCGCGAAATATCCCGAAGGTAAGCAGGCCTCGGCGATCATTCCGCTGTTCTGGCGCGCGCAAGAACAGCATGGCGGCTGGCTGCCCGAGCCGGCGATCCGCTACGTTGCCGACATGCTCGGCATAGATTACATCCGCGCACTGGAAGTCGCGACCTTTTACACGATGTTCAATCTCTCGCCGGTCGGCGAGTACTATGTGCAGCTCTGTGGCACGACGCCCTGCTGGCTGCGCGGCGCCGACGAACTGAAGGATGTCTGCCGCAAGCATATCGGTCCCGAGGGCGCGGTCAGCGCCGACGGCAAACTCTCCTGGCTCGAAGTCGAATGTCTCGGCGCTTGCGTCAATGCGCCGATGGTTCAGATCAATGCCGACTTCTATGAAGATCTCGATGCAGCGGCGTTGGAGCGCATCCTGGCCGATTTGCGCGCAGGCAAGGACGTGAAGCCCGGCCCGCAGAGTGTTCGGCATTCGTCCGAACCCTTGGGCGGATTGACGAGCCTGACATCGGGTGGGGGTGAGTGATGCTCGACGACAAGGACCGCATTTTCACCAATCTCTACGGCCATCACGACTGGCGGCTCGCCGGCGCCCGGGCGCGCGGCGACTGGGACGGCACGGCGGAAATCATCGCGAAGGGACGCGACTGGATTCTCGACGAGATGAAGAAATCGGGCCTGCGCGGCCGTGGCGGTGCTGGCTTCCCGACTGGTCTTAAATGGTCCTTCATGCCGAAGGAGTCCGACGGCCGCCCGCATTACCTTGTCGTCAACGCCGATGAATCCGAACCCGGCACCTGCAAGGACCGCGACATCCTGCGTCACGATCCGCAAAAGCTGATCGAGGGCTGCCTCATCGCCAGCTTCGCGATGGGCGCGCATGCTTGTTACATCTATGTGCGCGGCGAATTCATTCGCGAGCGCGAGCAGCTTCAGGCCGCGATCGACGAAGCCTATGAAGCGGGTCTCGTCGGCAGGAATGCCGCGGGCTCCGGCTGGGATTTCGACATCTATGTTCATCACGGCGCTGGCGCCTATATCTGCGGCGAGGAAACCGCGCTGCTCGAAAGCCTCGAAGGCAAGAAGGGCATGCCGCGCCTGAAGCCGCCGTTCCCGGCCAATGTCGGTCTCTATGGCGCGCCGACCACGGTCAACAACGTCGAGTCGATTGCCGTCGCACCGACCATCCTGCGCCGTGGCGCCACATGGTTCGCGAGCCTCGGCCGTCCCAATAACACTGGCACAAAACTCTTCTGCATCTCGGGTCACGTAAACAACCCCTGCAATGTCGAAGAGGAAATGGGCATCCCGCTTAAGGAACTGCTCGAGAAGCATGCGGGCGGCGTGCGCGGCGGCTGGGACAATCTGCTGGCGGTCATTCCCGGCGGTTCGTCGGTACCGCTCATCCCGAAGTCGGTCTGCGACGACATTCTGATGGATTTCGACTCGCTGAAGGCGGTGCAGACGGGTCTCGGGACGGCGGCCGTCATCGTCATGGACAAGTCGACCGACGTCATCAAGGCGATCGCGCGCCTTTCGGCCTTCTACAAGCATGAGAGCTGCGGCCAGTGTACGCCCTGCCGCGAAGGCACCGGCTGGATGTGGCGGGTGATGGAGAGGCTGGTTTCGGGTGAAGCCGAGGTTGAGGAGATCGATATGCTGCTCGACGTTTCGAAGCGGGTCGAAGGCCACACCATTTGCGCGCTCGGCGACGCGGCGGCCTGGCCGGTCCAGGGCCTGATCCGTCATTTCCGGGGCACCATCGAAGAGCGCATCGCGGCAAGACGCGGCGTTGCGCAGGCGGCGGCGGAGTAAGGGCATGCCAAAACTTATCGTCGACGATATCGAGGTCGAGGTCGAAAACGGCGCCACGCTGTTGCAAGCCTGCGAGGAAGCGGGCGCGGAAATTCCACGCTTCTGCTACCACGAGCGCCTGTCGATTGCCGGCAATTGCCGGATGTGCCTGGTCGAAGTTGAAAAATCGCCGAAGCCCGTGGCCTCCTGCGCCATGCCGGCCGGCGAGGGCATGGTCGTCCACACCAGAACCGAACAAGTGAAGCGCGCCCGCGAAGGTGTGATGGAATTTCTGCTGATCAACCACCCGCTCGATTGCCCGATCTGCGATCAGGGCGGTGAATGCGACCTGCAGGATCAGGCGATGGCTTACGGCGTCGACGGCTCGCGTTTCGTCGAAAACAAGCGCGCCGTCGAAGACAAGTATATGGGTCCGTTGGTCAAGACGATCATGAACCGCTGCATCCATTGCACGCGTTGCATCCGGTTTTCGACCGAAGTGGCCGGCGTGCCGGAGCTTGGTGCGATCGGCCGCGGCGAGGACATGGAAATCACGACCTACCTCGAACACGCACTCACCTCGGAACTGTCGGCAAACGTCGTCGATCTCTGTCCGGTTGGCGCGCTGACCTTCCATCCTTTCGCCTATACGGCGCGTCCATGGGAATTGCGCAAAACGGAATCCGTCGATGTGATGGACGCTGTTGGATCGAACATCCGCGTCGACGCGCGGGGCCCCGAAGTGATGCGCATTCTGCCCCGCCTCAATGAAGAGGTGAACGAGGAGTGGATTTCCGACAAGACCCGTTTCGTTTGGGACGGCCTCAAGTCTCAACGCCTCGATACACCCTATATACGCGAGAACGGCCGGCTGCACGCCGCAAGCTGGGACGAGACTTTCGCCGCTATTGCCACGCGTCTCGAAGGTGTGAAGGGCGAGCGCATTGCCGCCATCGCCGGCGATCTCGCCTGTGCTGAATCCATGAAGGCGCTGAAAGACCTTTATGTGGGGCTCGGGTCGCCGAACATCGATTGCCGGCAGGACGGCGCGAAGCTCGACGCATCGTCGCGCGCTTCCTACATTTTCAACACCACCATTGCTGGCATCGAAGAGGCGGACGTAATCTTGCTGATCGGAACCGATCCGCGCAAGGAGGCGCCGGTTCTCAATGCGCGTATTCTGAAACGCGCCCGTGCCGGCGGCCTGAAAGTGGGTGTCGTTGGGCCGCGCGTCGATCTCACTTATGACTACGATTATCTCGGGGCCGGTCCGCAGTCGCTGAAGGACCTCGGTGCCTTTGCTGGCACGTTGAAAAACGCATCCAACCCGATGATCGTGATCGGCCAGGGCGCTCTGGCTCGCAAGGATGGTGCGGCTGTGCTCGCTTCGGCTACAGCGCTGGCGAAGTCGGCCAACATTGTCCGCGATGGCTGGAACGGCTTCAACGTTCTCCACACGGCGGCGGCACGCGTCGCCGGACTCGATCTCGGGCTTGTGCCGGGTGCGGGCGGTCGCGACGTTGAGGGTATTCTCGACGGCGCGTCCCGGGGCGACATCGAGTTTGTACATCTCCTCGCCGCCGACGAAATCGACATGTCGCGTCTCGGTTCCGCCTTTGTCGTCTATCAGGGTACACATGGCGATGCCGGTGCACATCGGGCCGACGTGATCCTGCCGGGCGCGACTTACACCGAGAAGAATGCGACCTGGGTCAACACCGAGGGGCGCATGCAACTTGGCAGGCGGTCGGTTTTTCCGCCCGGCGCCGCGCGAGAGGACTGGACGATCCTGCGTGCCCTTTCCGCCGTTCTCGGCCGCGCGCTGCCTTATGACGATCTCACCGCGCTGCGTGAGGCGATGACGGCAGACGCACCGCACTTTGCCGAGATCGACGCGGTCGTATCGGCCGGCTCGCTGCCCGATCTTCCCTCTGGCGAACTCGATGCGTCACCGTTCGAAACGCCGGTAAAGGATTTTTACCTGACAAACCCGATCGCGCGCGCAAGCGCCGTCATGGCGCGTTGTTCGGCAGAACGGCCGGGCGCTCGCGTCCAGGCGGCGGAGTGAGGACGGCATGACCGAATTTCTGATTTACGGCATCCCCCTCGCCATCATCGTCGCACAATCGCTGGCGTTGATCGTGGCGATCCTGCTGGTCACGGCTTATGTGCTGCTCGCCGATCGCAAGATCTGGGCGGCGGTACAGCTTCGCCGCGGACCCAACGTGGTCGGTGCCTTCGGCTTGTTGCAATCTTTCGCCGACCTGCTGAAATTCGTTTTCAAGGAAATCGTAATCCCGGCCGGCGCCAACAAGGGTGTCTTTCTGCTGGCGCCATTGGTGACGGTCACCCTGGCATTGTCGGCATGGGTCGTCATTCCGTTCGACGCCGGCATCGTCATCTCCAACATCAATGTCGGCGTCCTCTACATCTTCGCGATTTCCTCGCTCGGCGTGTATGGCGTCATCATGGCCGGCTGGGCGTCGAATTCGAAATACCCGTTCCTGTCGGCCCTGCGCGCGGCGGCGCAAATGGTCTCCTACGAGGTTTCCATCGGCTTTGTCATCGTCACCGTTTTGTTGACTGCCGGTTCGTTGAACCTCACCGCCATCGTCGAAGCGCAGCGGACCGTCTGGTATTTCATCCCGCATCTGCCGATGTTCGCGATCTTCTTCATCTCGGCGCTGGCCGAGACCAACCGCCCGCCCTTCGATCTGGTGGAAGCGGAATCCGAACTCGTCGCCGGCTTCATGGTCGAGTACTCCTCGACGGCCTATATGATGTTCATGCTCGGCGAATATGTGTCGATCCTGCTGATGTGCGCCATGACAACGATCCTGTTCCTCGGCGGCTGGCTCCCGCCCTTCGACATAGCGCCGTTCAACTGGGTGCCCGGCATCGTCTGGTTTCTGCTGAAGGTCTTCTTTGTCTTCTTCATGTTCGCAATGGTGAAGGCCTTCGTGCCGCGCTACCGCTACGATCAGTTGATGCGTCTCGGCTGGAAGGTTTTTCTGCCGTTCTCGCTCTTCTGGGTTGTGCTGACCGCAGGTGTACTGGTCGGCTTCGACATCGTGCCGCAGCATTGAGGTGGTCACGATGACACATACGGGAAAGGACTGAGAAATGGCCTGGCTGGATCAAACGGCGCGGTCGCTCTTTCTCGCGGAGTTCGTGTCGAGCTTCGTGCTCGCGATGCGCTATTTCTTCAAACCCAAAGTGACGCTCAACTACCCGTTTGAAAAAGGTCCTTTGAGCCCGCGCTTCCGCGGCGAGCATGCGCTGCGTCGTTATCCCAACGGCGAAGAGCGTTGCATTGCCTGCAAACTGTGCGAGGCGATCTGCCCGGCGCTCGCCATTACCATCGAAGCCGGCCCGCGCCGCAACGACGGTACGCGCCGCACCACGCGTTACGACATCGACATGACGAAGTGTATCTATTGCGGTCTCTGCCAGGAGGCGTGTCCCGTCGATGCGATTGTCGAAGGGCCGAATTTCGAATTCGCGACTGAAACCCGCGAAGAGCTGATGTACGACAAGGACCGGTTGCTGGCCAATGGCGACCGTTGGGAACGCGAGATCGCGACGAGCATTGCGCTCGACGCGCCTTACCGCTGAACGAAGATCGTCGAGGGGACGAGGGGTCCATATGATTGCCACCGCCATCGCGTTTTATCTTTTCGCTGCGATAACCATCGCCGCGGGCTTCATGGTGATCGCGGCGCGCAATCCCGTTCATTCGGTACTGTTCCTGATCCTGGCTTTCTTCAATTCCGCCGCACTGTTCGTGTTGCTCGGCGCGGAGTTTCTCGCCTTGATCCTCGTCATCGTCTATGTCGGCGCCGTTGCGGTGCTCTTCCTGTTTGTCGTGATGATGCTCGACATCGATTTCCGGGTTCTGCGCGAGGGCTATCTGCAATATCTGCCCATCGGCGCACTTGTCGGCCTGATCCTTCTGGTCGAATTGCTGCTGGTTCTCGGCGCGTGGATAATTTCGCCTGAGGCGGCGGGGATGGCGGCGGCGCCGGCGCCGGCGATTGCCGACGTGCACAACACGCGGGCCCTCGGTCAACTCATCTACACGCAATATGCCTATCTGTTCCAGGCGGCGGGTCTGATCCTGCTGGTCGCGATGATTGGTGCCATCGTGCTGACGTTGCGCCACAAACCGAATGTGAAACGCCAGGTCATAGCGAACCAGGTCGGGCGGACGCGCGAACAGGCCGTCGAATTGAAGAATGTCGAGCCCGGTCAGGGTCTCTGAGGGACGCAACGAAAGAAGAGGGGACTGACCCCCTGTGCACATTGCGCAAGGGGCAGGAGATAGAGAATGGCAATCGGCCTCGAACACTATCTGACCGTGGCGGCGATCCTGTTCACGCTCGGTATCTTCGGTATTTTCCTCAACAGGAAGAATGTCATCGTCATTCTGATGTCGATCGAGCTGATGTTGCTTGCTGTCAATATCAATCTGGTCGCCTTCTCCGCCCATCTGGGTGATCTCGTGGGACAGGTTTTCGCGCTCTTCGTTCTGACGGTCGCCGCGGCCGAAGCCGCCATCGGTCTCGCCATTCTGGTCGTCTACTTCCGCAACCGCGGTTCGATCGCGGTTGAGGACATCAACGTGATGAAGGGGTAAGGACGAATGTATTCGGCCATCGTCTTCCTGCCGCTTTTAGGCTTTCTGATTGCCGGTATTTTCGGCCCGTGGCTCGGCCCGCGCGGCGCGCAGATCGTAACGTCGGGTTTGCTGGTCGTTTCGGCGCTTCTTTCGGTTGTCGCCCTGGTCTCGGTTGGCCTCGGCGGTGAGACTTCCCGCATTCAGGTTCTGACTTTCATCAATTCCGGCGGCTTCGAAGCCGACTGGCGGTTGCGTATCGATACGTTGACCGCGGTGATGCTCGTCGTCGTCAATGTCGTATCGGCGCTCGTGCATATCTATTCGGTCGGCTATATGAGCCATGATCCGCATCAGCCGCGTTTCTTCGCTTATCTGTCGCTCTTTACTTTCGCCATGTTGATGCTGGTCACGGCCGACAATTTCGTGCAGCTCTTCTTCGGCTGGGAAGGCGTAGGTCTCGCGTCCTACTTGTTGATCGGCTTCTGGTATCAGCGCCCCAGTGCCAATGCGGCGGCCATCAAGGCCTTTGTCGTCAACCGCATTGGCGATTTCGGTCTGATCCTGGGTATCGCAACTCTGTTCCTGACGATCGGCTCGGTCGATTTCGATACGGTCTTCAAGGCCATCCCGGAAATCGCCGACGAGACTTTCTATTTCCTGGGCTACGACGTACCGGTCGTCACCACCGCCTGTCTGCTGCTCTTCATGGGCGCCATGGGCAAGTCGGCGCAGTTCTTCCTGCACACATGGCTGCCGGACGCGATGGAAGGCCCGACGCCCGTCTCGGCGCTGATCCACGCGGCGACCATGGTCACAGCTGGCGTCTTCCTGCTGGCGCGGATGTCGCCCGTCTTCGAGTTTTCGCCCTATGCGCTCACCGTTGTGACGGTCATCGGTGCGACGACGGCTTTCTTCGCCGCCACGGTCGGCCTTGTCCAGAACGATATCAAGCGCGTCATCGCCTATTCGACATGTTCGCAGCTCGGTTACATGTTTGTCGCCATCGGCGTTGGCGCCTACGAAGTGGCGATTTTCCACCTCTTCACGCATGCCTTTTTCAAGGCGCTGTTGTTCCTCGGCTCCGGTTCCGTCATCCACGCGATGAGTGACGAGCAGGACATGCGCAAGATGGGCGGCCTTTACAAGATGATCCCGATCACCTGGTTAATGATGGTCATTGGCACGCTGGCGCTGACGGGTTTCCCCTTTACGGCCGGCTACTATTCAAAAGACGCAGTCATCGAGGCAGCTTTTGCTGGTCACAACCCGGCGCACATGTATGCCTTCGCGCTTACCGTGGTGGCGGCACTGCTGACGTCATTCTATTCGTGGCGCCTGATTTTCATGACGTTCCATGGCGAGTCCCGCGCATCCAACGAGACGCTTTCCCACGTGCATGAGTCGCCACTGGTCATGCTGATACCCTTGTTCATCCTGGCGGTCGGTGCGCTGGGGGCCGGTTTCCTCTTTGCGCCGCTTTTCATCGGCCATGCCTACGAAGCATTCTGGCTCGAGTCGATCTATCGCGGCGCCGAGAACCACATCATGCACGCCATGCATGAAGTGCCCGACTGGGTACCCTTCGTGCCGACGCTGATGATGATTGTCGGCTTCGCCACTGCATGGCTTTTCTATATCGCCCGGCCTGACATTCCGAAGCAGCTCGCCCGCACGCAGGAGCCGCTCTACAACTTCCTGCTCAACAAGTGGTATTTCGACGAAATCTACGACTTCCTCTTCGTCCGTCCGGCTTTCTGGCTTGGCCGCCTTTTCTGGAAGCAGGGTGATGGCCACATCATCGATGGCTGGGGTCCGGACGGCATCTCGGCCCGCGTCCTCGACATCACACGCGGCGTCGTTCGCTTGCAGAGCGGCTATCTCTACCACTATGCCTTCGTCATGCTGCTCGGCGTTGCCGGCCTGGTGACCTGGTTCATGCTCGGAGGAGCACTCTGATGGCCGACGGCTATATTCTTTCGCTGGTCACGTTCCTCCCGCTTGTTGGCGCACTGATCATTCTGACGGTGCGCGGCGAGGAAGCTGCGGTTGCCCGCAATGCGCGCTATGTGGCGCTCTGGACCACCGCCGTTACCTTCGTTCTCTCGCTTTATATCTGGACACAGTTCGATCCGACGACGGCCGATTTCCAGTTTGTGCAGCAATCCGAATGGCTCGGCGGCGCGATCGACTACCACATGGGCGTCGACGGCATCTCGGTGTTGTTCGTCGTCCTGACGGCCTTCCTGATGCCGGCCTGTATTCTGGCGAGCTGGACCTCGATCGACACGCGCGTCAAGGAATACATGATCGCCTTTCTCGTGCTCGAAACGCTGATGATCGGCGTTTTCTGCGCGCTCGATCTGGTGCTCTTCTATCTTTTCTTCGAGGGCGGCCTGATACCGATGTTTCTGATCATCGGTGTCTGGGGCGGCAAGCGACGCATCTATGCGACCTTCAAGTTCTTTCTCTACACATTGGCGGGTTCGGTCCTGATGCTGCTCGCCATCATGGCGATGTACTGGCACGCCGGCACCACCAGCATTCCCGCGCTGCTGGCGCACGACTTTCCGGCCGACATGCAATTCTGGCTCTGGCTGGCTTTCTTCGCGTCTTTCGCGGTCAAGATGCCGATGTGGCCGGTGCACACATGGTTGCCCGACGCGCATGTTGAAGCGCCGACGGCTGGTTCGGTTATTTTGGCCGGCATCCTTCTGAAAATGGGCGGCTATGGCTTCCTGCGTTTCTCGCTGCCGATGTTCCCGGTGGCCTCTGCCGACCTCGCCTGGCTGGTTTTTGGCCTCAGTCTCATCGCCATCGTCTACACCTCGCTGGTCGCGTTGGTGCAGGAGGACATGAAGAAACTGATCGCTTATTCCTCGGTCGCCCATATGGGCTTCGTGACCATGGGCATCTTCGCCGCCAACCAGCAGGGCGTGCAGGGCGGCATCTTCCAGATGCTCAGCCACGGTTGGGTATCGGGGGCGCTCTTTCTTTGTGTCGGCGTTATCTACGACCGCATGCACACGCGTGAGATTTCGGCCTATGACGGCCTCGTCAACCGCATGCCGATCTACGCGCTCGCCTTCATGGTCTTCACCATGGCCAATGTCGGTCTCCCGGGAACCAGCGGGTTTGTGGGCGAGTTCCTGACCATTATTGGCGCCTTCAAGGTCAACACCTGGGTCGGCGCCATCGCCGCCACCGGCGTCATTCTGGCGGCCGGTTATGCGCTCTATCTCTATCGCCGCATCATCTTCGGCGTGCTGGAAAAGGACACGCTCAAGACAATTTCGGATCTGAACCGCCGTGAAGTCGCGACCCTGGCGCCGCTCTTTGCCGTCACGCTTTTCTTCGGCATCTATCCGGCGCCTATCATGAATGTCACGGCGGCGTCGGTCGAAAATCTGGTGATGAACTACAATGCCGCCGTTGAGGCACATCGGCTGGCCGAAGGGGCAGGGGCGATCTCGCACATCGCCGGCCTCTTCACGGGCCGATAGGGAGAACGGCAAATGGAAACCGCAATGACCGCTGTCCCGCCGCTTCTGCCGGCATTTCCGGAAATTCTCATGGCTATCGGCGCCATGGTGCTGCTGATGTATGGCGCGTTCCGCAAGGACTGTACGGCACGGGAGGCAAGCTACGGCGCGCTCGGCCTCTTCCTGCTTGTCGCCGCATTGCTGGTCGTCGAGCCGGGTATCTCCATCCACACCTTCGGGGGCATGTTTATTGTCGATGGGTTCACGCGATTCATGAAGCTGTTGATCCTGCTGGCTGCCGCCGCCGCCATGGTGATGTCGCTCTCCTATATCCGCCACGAAGGCATGGACCGCTTCGAGTTTCCGGTATTGATCGTGCTGGCCACGCTCGGCATGTTCATGATGGTCTCGGCCAACAGCCTGATCGCGCTTTACGTCGGTCTTGAACTGCAAAGTCTGGCGCTTTATGTCGTGGCGGCCTTCAATCGCGACAGCGGCCGTGCTTCCGAGGCAGGCCTCAAATATTTCGTCCTCGGCGCGCTTGCTTCCGGCATGCTGCTCTACGGCGCCTCGCTGGTCTATGGCTTCACCGGCAGCGTCGAATTCGGGGCGATTGCCACCGTGCTGGCGGCCGAGGGCACGAATATCGGCGTCATCTTCGGCATTGTCTTCGTGCTGGCGGGCCTTGCTTTCAAGATCTCCGCGGTCCCGTTCCACATGTGGACGCCCGACGTCTATGAGGGCGCGCCGACGCCCGTCACCGCTTTCTTTGCCGGTGCGCCAAAAGTCGCCGCCATGGCGTTGATCCTGCGCATTCTTTTTGGTGCCTTCCCCTCCATGATGGCCGAATGGCAGCAGATAGTCGTTTTCATCTCGATCGCTTCGATGGTCCTCGGCGCCTTCGCCGCCATCGGCCAGACCAACATCAAGCGCCTGATGGCTTACAGCTCGATTTCCCACATGGGCTTTGCGCTGGTCGGCCTTGCAGCCGGAACGCCGGAAGGCGTGCGCGGCGTTCTCATTTATCTGGTCATCTATGTGGTCATGAATGCCGGCGTCTTCTGCTGCATTCTCTTCATGCGCCGCGAGGAGGGCTACGTCGAAACAATCGGCGATCTGGCCGGTCTCTCGCGCAATCAGCCCATGGTAGCCTTCCTGCTTGCCATGTTGATGTTCTCGCTGGCCGGCATCCCTCCGCTCGCGGGCTTTTTTGGGAAGTTCTATGTTTTCATGGCAGCGGTGCAAACCGAACTCTACGCCCTTGCCGTCATCGGCGTGCTGTCGAGCGTCGTCGGCGCCTACTACTATCTGCGCATCGTCAAGATCATGTATTTCGACGAGCCGGCCGAAGCCTTTGTGCGGCCGATGCCTGCCGAGCTGACGGCTATTCTCGGCATTTCGAGCGTTTTCACGCTCTTCTTCTTCGTCTATCCGGCGCCGTTGATCGTCGCATCGCAAGTTGCGGTCGGCGCGCTGCTCCCTTGAGCGCAGATGGTTGACCTTCCCCCAGGTGTCGCGCTTCGCCGCTTCGTCGAGATCGACAGCACCAACGAAGAGGCGCGCCGCCTCGGTGATGCGGGTACGGAAGGTCCACTCTGGATCGTGGCCGAGCGACAGACGGCGGGCCGCGGTCGGCGCGGCCGAAGCTGGGTCTCGCCGCCGGGCAACTTCATGGGCACACTCTATCTGCGCCCGCGCTGCGGTCCCCGACAGGCCGGCGAGCTGTCCTTTGTTGCCGCCGTTGCCGTTTTTGACGCGGTCGAGGCGTTTCTGCCCCCGCCGGCGCGTGGTGGACTTCGCCTGAAATGGCCGAATGACCTCCTGCATGACGGACGCAAGCTTGCAGGCATTCTGCTTGAGTCTTCCGGCGTTGCCGGCGCCGAGGTTGCTTGGCTCGCCATAGGTATCGGTGTCAATCTCGCCGGACATCCCGAAGGCGTCGAATTCCCGGCAACCTCGCTTCCCGTCATCGGCGCGCCGCCGGTCGCGCCCGACGAGGCGCTGGCGGCGCTGGCGGCCTCCTTCGAGCGCTGGCTCGGCGTCTGGCGCGGCGTGCAGGGCTTTGCCGCCATTCGCGAAGCCTGGCTCACACGTGCCGCCGGTCTCGGCGAGCGCCTCACCGTCCGCCTGTCACAGGAGACTTTCGACGGCACCTTCGAGGGGCTCGCGCCCGATGGCGCGTTGCAGCTTCGCCTCGCCGACGGCACGCTCCGCCTTGTCTCTGCGGGCGATGTGTTCTTTCCGGCTTCGACGCACTAGTTTAGGGCCATGATCAAATCCCCCGCATCGCCGCATCCCGACGACGAACTCATATTCCTGCCGCTTGGCGGGTCCGGCGAGATCGGCATGAACCTCAATCTCTATGGCTACGGGCCGGAGAATGACCGGTGCTGGATCATGGTCGATCTCGGCGTCACTTTCGGCGACGATCGCACCCCCGGCGTCGATCTGATCATGCCCGATCCGGCCTTTATTGAAGAACGTCGCGACGATCTGCTCGGAATCGTGCTGACGCATGCCCATGAGGACCACATCGGCGCTGTTGCCCATCTCTGGCCGCGCTTGCGCTGCCCGATCTATGCAACGCCCTTCACGGCGACCATGGTGCGCGGCAAGCTGATCGAGGCGGGGCTCGAAAGCGAAGTGCCGATGCACATCATTCCGCTCGGCCATCGCTTCGAGCTTGGCCCTTTCGATATCGAACTGGTGACGCTGACCCATTCGATCCTCGAGCCGAACGCGCTGGCGATACGCACGCCGCTCGGCCTCGTGATGCATACCGGCGACTGGAAGATAGACCCCGACCCCGTACTTGGCGGCGACATCGACATCGCGCGCCTGACCGAGATCGGCGACGAAGGCGTGCGCGCCATTGTCTGCGACTCGACCAATGTCTTCACGCCCGGCGTCTCGGGATCGGAAGCCGATGTCGCCTCGAGCCTGATCGAACTGATCCGGCCGCTGGAGGGCAGGGTCGCCGTCACCACATTTGCCTCCAATGCGGCGCGGCTCGAAAGCATCGCACGTGCGGCTGAGGCCTGCGACCGTCACGCCGTGCTGGTCGGCCGCGCCATGTATCGCGTCGTCGCCGCCGCGCGCGATGCGGGCTATCTGAACGACCTGCCGCCCTTCCTCACCGAACACGATGCGGGCTATCTGCCGCGTGAGAAGGTGCTTTTCATCTGTACCGGCAGCCAGGGCGAGCCGCGCGCGGCGCTTGCCCGCATCGCCGAGGACAGCCATCCCAACATCGTGCTCGAAAAGGGCGATTGCGTGATCTTTTCCTCGCGCGTCATTCCCGGCAACGAAACCTCGATCTTCGATCTGCAGAACGCGCTGGCGCTGCGCGGCGTTCGCGTCATCACCGAGAAGGACCATTTCGTCCATGTCTCGGGCCATCCCTGCCGCGACGAACTGGCCCGCATGTATCAATGGATCCGGCCTGAGATTTCGGTTCCGGTGCATGGCGAGGCGCGGCATCTCGCCGAACATGCGGCGCTCGCCCGCGAACTTCAGGTGCCCCAGCAGGTCGTCATCCGCAACGGCCTGATGGTTCGCCTGGCGCCGGGCCCGGCCGAGATCGTCGACGAAGCACCTTCGGGCCGTATCTATCTCGACGGCGAGGTGCTGACCGCCTCCGACGAAGGCGCGGTGCAGGAGCGCCGCCGCCTGGCCTTTGCGGGCTCGGTCTTTGTCAGCATCGTGCTCGACGGCAAGGGCCAGGTCCGCGGCGAACCGCAGGTCCGCCTGATGGGCCTCCCGGAAGAGGACGGCGACGGCGTCGGCTTCGACGACCGCGCGCTCGATGCGCTCGACGAGGCGCTCGACCGTCTGCCGCCCAAGCGGCGCGGCGACGACGACACGGTGGCCGAGTTCCTGCGCCGGGCCGTGCGCGGCGCCCTGCGGCGCGAATGGGGCAAGAAACCCCAGGTCGCGGTTGTCGTCACCCGCATCTGAGCCGCCGCTGCCCGCCTTGCTCAGGCCCGAAAACCGGCCTAAACATGGATCATTCGAATTCAACGGCTCAGGAAATCCGGATGCTTGGACCTCTCAATCATGTTGCCATCGCCGTCCCCGACGTCAGGGCGGCGGGCGAGCTTTACCGCAAGAAGTTCAATGCGAAGGTCTCCGACGCGGTGGCCCAGCCGGACCACGGCGTGACGACCGTCTTCGTCGATCTCGGCAACACCAAGATCGAACTGCTGGAGCCGCTGGGCGAGAATTCGCCCATTGCCGGTTTCCTCGCGAAGAACCCGAAGGGCGGCATCCACCACATCTGCATCGAGGTCGACGACATCGATGCGGCCTGCGAGAAGATGAACGGCGAAGGCGTCACCATCACCGGCACGGGCAAGCCGCGCATCGGCGCCCATGGCAAGCCGGTCGTCTTCCTGCATCCGAAGGACCTGTACGGCACGCTGGTCGAGCTGGAGCAGGCTTGAACCGCGAGGGCAGCGAATGAACTGGACGGCCGGTCTGGCGATTTATCTGGTTGTCTGGTGGATCACGCTCTTTGCGGTCCTGCCCTGGGGAATTCGCGCTCAGGCCGACGAGGGCGAAATCGCGGCCGGCACCGAACCAAGCGCCCCCGTCGCGCCGCGCCTGCTGCGCAAAATGGCCATCACCACGCTTGTCGCCGCCGCGCTCTGGCTCGTCATCGCCTGGCTGATCGTCTACCAGCCGGTCTCGTTCGACAGCATCCCCTTCATGCCCGAGTTCAGCGACAGCTACTGAGCAGTCCCTGGGTCAAAAAAAAGCAAGGTCCGCTTGCGCGGCCTTGCTGGTAGTGTTCCCTCTTGTCGCGCCTCTGCCGCCCGTTTCCGGCGGACAAAGTCGGCGTTTCCTCCCTAAACCTGGGCCGCGCTTGCCGCGCTTATTCCCCTTTTTGTGGAGGGGACTATAGCCACCCTGCGGCGACGTGTCACGCGCGATCTGCCCCTGCCGGCAATTTTCGCAAATCCGAGTCACGCACTCGGGCAATTTCCGGTCGAAAAACCCGCCGCCGGCATCCGCTTCATTGCAGCGCCAGCTTGAACGCGAAAGCCGCCGAAAGGATCGCGACCGCCGCGTTGATCTCGCGCCAGCGTCCCGCCAGCAGCTTCACCGCCGCATAGATGATGAGCCCGAGCCCGATCCCGTCGGCGATCGAGAAGGTCAGCGGAATGGCGATCGCGGTCACCACGGCCGGCGCCGTTTCGCTGATGTCTGCCCATTCGATGTCGGCCAGGCTGCGCGCCATCAGGCAGGCGATGAAGACGAGCGCAGGCGCCGTTGCGTAGGGCGGCACCGCCGCCGCCAGCGGCGCGAGGAAGAGGCTGGCGACGAACAGCACCGCCACCGTGACCGCGACAAGCCCGGTCCGCCCGCCGGCATCGACACCGGCCGCGCTCTCGATATAGCTCGTGGTGGTCGAGGTGCCGAGCGCCGCGCCGATCATGGTGGCGGCGGAATCGGCCACCATCGCTTTTCTGAGCCGCGGCAGCTTGCCCTCGGCATCCATCATGCCGGCGCGCTGCGCGACGCTCACCAGCGTGCCGGTCGTGTCGAGAAGATCGACCAGCAGGAAGACGAACACGATGGTAACGAAACCGACCTGCACCGCGCCGGCCACGTTCATTTGCAGCAATGTCGGCGCCAGCGACGGCGGCAGCGCGGCGATCCCCTCGAAAGGCTGCAGCCCCAGCGCCACGGCAACCGCCGTCACGGCCAGCACCGTCAGCATGATCGCGCCCGGCACGCGCCGCACCTGCATCGCCACCAGCACCATGAACCCGCCCGCCGCCAGCAGCGCGGCGGGCGCCGCCACATCGCCCATCGTCACCAGCGTCACGGGATCGGCAACCACGATCCCGGCATTCTTCAATCCGATCAACGCCAGGAACAATCCGATACCGGCGCCGATGCCGTATTTCAGCGAGCGCGGGATCGCATTGACCATCCGCTCCCTGAGCGGCGAAACCGACAGCAGGAAGAAGAGCACCCCCGACAGGAAAACCCCGCCCAGCGCCAGCCGCCAGTCGCCGCCGAATGCCGGCACCACCGAGAAGGCGAAATAGGCGTTGAGCCCCATGCCGGGCGCGAGCGCGACGGGGTAGTTCGCATAGAGCCCCATGATCGCGGAGCCCGCCGCCGCCGCCAGACAGGTCGCGACGAACACCGCCCCGAAATCCATCCCCGCCGCCGCCAGGATCGCCGGATTGACGAAGACGATATAGGCCATGGTGAGATAGGTCGTGCCGCCCGCCAGCAGTTCGGTTTTGACAGTGGTCCCATGGCCCTGAAGGCCGAACAGGCGTTCGGCGATCCCCCGTCCGCCGCCATTCCCTGTCTGGTTCATCCGCTCACCCCCGATCCCGTTTGCCCAGGCGGTCTTTTCCCGCAACACTCCTTTAAGGCGAAGGCGGGCAGGATGGAAGCATGGGAAAACAGATCGTCATCGCGGCACTGATCCTTCTTCTGCCGTTGCCGGCAGCGGCCGAGGAAGAACTGGCCGGTGCGGGCATCGCCTATATCTCGCAAGCCGATTGCGCCCGCATCGCGGCTTATATGCCCTCCGATGGCGGCGCCGGCTATGTGCCGGGCGTCGCCGCCGACGGCAGCGCCGTGGCGCCCGCCGACCTCGAAGGCGGCTATCGCTATGGCGCGCGCCCCGTCTACGAATTCGACGTGACGCTCGACCCGCTCGAGGGCCGCAACCCGGCTTTCGACTCGGCGACGAAAATGACTGTTGCGCGCATGAAGATCGACATGGCGACCGGCCGTACGACGATCGACGGCGAGGATGTCTCCGGCGCCAACCACGCCATTGCCGAAGCCTGTGCAAGATTGCATCACAAGCCGGTGAAATGACGCCGCCGCGCGCCGGCCCTTGTTGACACCGGCACCCCCCGCCCACAGGCTGGCAAGGCGTCAAAGGGTGGGGCGGCGATATGCGTTTTTCAGGCCGGAAGGCCGGTACTTTGTCTTTGTGCGTCCTTTTCGCGGCGCTTGTCTCGCTGGCGGTACCCGCCGCTGCCGCGAATGACGGCCTCTGGCGCATCACCGAGGAACGCTGGAGCGAGACCCACGAAAAGGCCTGGGAGGATTTTGTCGCCGGCCTCGGCGCCGCCGATTGCTGGACGCTCGATGAGTGCCTGAAAAGCCCGGCCAATCCCTACCGCCACACCGATCCCCGCACGCGCTTCTACGCCGACTGCGCCGACATGCCTTATGTCCTGCGCGCCTATTTCGCCTGGAAGAACGGGTTGCCCTTCGCCTGGCAGTCGGCCATGCGCGCCGCCGACGGTCCGGGTGCGGACATTCGCTATTCGCTGGAAGGCAACACCATCGTCGCCCGCGATTCCGTACCGCGCACCGCGCGCGGCGTCGCCGCCGTGCCGATCCTCCACAACATCGTCAATTACGTTTCGACCGCGATGTTCCGCCGCGACGCGACCATCGACGACCCGGTCATGTTCACCGACACCTATTCGCCGCGCCTCGACCGCGCCGCGATCCGCCCGGGCACCATCGCCTACGACGTCAATGGCCATGCCTCGCTGGTCTGGCGCGTCGAAACGGGCGGCCGCATCCTGATCTTTTCCTCCCATCCCGATCATTCGCTGAGCCGCACCTTTCTCGGCCGCGAATTCCTGCGCACCGGCCCGCAGCTCGGCTCGATCTTTCAGAAGTTCCGTCCCATCGAAGTCGTCGGCGCCACGCGTGCGGCGAACGGCGCGCTGGTCGGCGGCCGCATCGTGCCGGCCATGAATGCCGATCTCGATGATTTCTCGCTCGAACAATACACCGGCAACCCGCCCGTCAATCCTTACGCCTGGGGCACCGCGCAATGGCTCTGGAATGGCGAGAGCATGGATTTCTACACCTGGCTGCGCGCCCGCATGTCGGTCGGCGAACTCGAATATCACCCGGTCGCCGAATTGCGCGGCATGATGCAGTCGGTCTGTTTCGATCTGCGCGCCCGCAAGCATGCGGTCGAAATCTCGACCGCTCGCGGCATCCAGAACATGGCGCCGCCGCATCGCCTGCCGAACAACATCTACGGCACCGACGGCGTCTGGGAGCTTTACTCGACGCCCTCGCGCGATGCCCGCCTGAAGACCGCCTTTAGGGAGATGTATGATCACATCGTCGATTTCATCAAGATGGACATGGTCGACGCGCCGCGCCTTGTCTATGACGGTGGCGATCTGCCGGGCGACCTCCTCGCCGCCTATGCCGAGCAGAATGAGCTCTGCCGCATCGACTACAAAAACACCGCCGGCCGCACCGTCACGCTCACCATCGACGACATCGTCCCGCGCCTCTACGACCTCTCCTTCGATCCCTATCAATGCATCGAGCGCCGCTGGGGTGCGTCCGGCGACGAACTGGCGAGCTGCCGCGACGGCGAACTGAAGACCCGCTGGTACGACGCCCAGCGCTTCCTGCGCAACCAGATCGACCGCACCTATGATGTCGACATGGGTTATTCGATTGAGGAACTGGAACGCGGCCCCTGGGGCCCGCGCACCGGCCGGGGCGTCGTCGAGGGACCGGAGGTCGATGTAAGGGCATATCTGGAGGGCCTTTTGCGCCGCCAGTCGGCAGCAGGCGCCGACATTGCGAATCCGGTCGCAACCCCCTAAAACTTGACCCCCAATCGAAGCCTCGGCGGCCGCCGCAAGGCTTGTGCCCCGCGGTCAGGTCATCATGCGCCTTTCGAAGTATTTTTTGCCCACCCTGAAGGAAAACCCGGCCGAGGCGCAGATCCCCTCGCACCGGCTGATGCTGCGTGCCGGCCTGGTCCGTCAGACGGCGGCCGGCATATACGCCTGGCTGCCGCTGGGCCTCGCCGTCCTGCGCAAGATCGAGGCGATCGTCCGCGACGAGCAGTGCCGCGCCGGCGCCATCGAACTCCTGATGCCGACGCTGCAATCGGCCGACCTCTGGCGCCAGTCCGGCCGCTACGATGCCTACGGCCCCGAAATGCTGCGCATCAAGGACCGCCACGAGCGCGACATGCTCTTCGGCCCGACCAACGAGGAAGTCATCACCGACATCTTCAAGGGTGCCGTGAAGTCCTATCGCGACCTGCCGCGCAACCTCTTCCACATCCAGTGGAAATTCCGCGATGAAATCCGCCCCCGCTTTGGCGTCATGCGCGGCCGTGAATTCCTGATGAAGGATGGTTATTCCTTCGACCTCGACGTCGAGAGCGCACAGCGCGCCTACCGCAAGATGTTTGTCGCCTATCTGCGCAGCTTCGAGCGCATGGGATTGAAGGCGATCCCGATGGCCGCCGACACCGGCCCCATCGGCGGCGACATGAGCCATGAGTTCATCATCCTGGCCGAAACCGGCGAAAGCGCCGTCTTCTGCCACCGCGATCTGGTGGACATGCCCGTCCCCGGCGACGACATAGACTATGAGGGCGATCTCGAACCCGTCATCCGCGCCCGCACCGATCTTTACGCGGCGACCGATGAAAAGCACGACGTCGCCCGCTTCGAGGCCGAAGTGCCGGCCG
>NZ_JBBECC010000153.1:0-17175 GCF_040882025.1 Parvibaculum sp.
CAAGCCGGTCGAAATCGGCGCCCGTCGCCGGCGGCACGATACGATTGCCACCGCCCGCCCCGACCGCCTTGAGGTCGGCGCCGGCGCAGAAGGTTTCCTCCGCGCCGCAGAACACGGCGGCAAGCGCCGCCTCGTCCTGCTCGAAATCGAGAAAGGCGGCGGCGAGCGCATTGGCCGCCGCGCGATCGACCGCATTCTTCGCTTGCGGACGGTTGAGGATCACGGTCGTGACGGGACCGTTTTTTTCGACGAGAACCTCTGCCACGCACTTCCTCCCGCTGCTCTGGTGCAATGCCGATTATCAAGGCTTAAGCGCAGGGCCGAGCATGGTCAATCCGCGCGAAAGCCATTATAGTCCGCCGCGACAAGCATATAGGTTCCAGACACAAAAGCGGCGGCGAAATCGGGTTTTGACGCGCGCGCGGTTTTCTCGCGCGGGCAGCGCCATCGCCCCCTCCCCTTTTCCCACTGGAGCCGCGCAGCATCGAGGACCAATAGAGATGGCGACGAAGAAGGCCCCCGCGAAATCCGGCAAATCCCCCAAGGCGAAAGCAAAGGCGAAGAAGAAAGCGCCGGCGAAGAAGCCTGTGAAGAAGACGGCCGCCAAAAAGGCAGCCACGAAGAAAGCAGCACCGAAAAAGGCCGCGCCGAAAAAGGCAGCAGCAAAAAAGACCGCCCCAAAGAAAGCCAAAGCCGCGCCGAAGAAAAAATCGGCCCCCAAAAAAGCCGCGCCGAAAAAGACCGCGAAAAAAGCCGTCAAGACCGCGCGCAAGGCAGTGAAGAAAGCCGCGCCCGCCGCACGGAAGCTGGCGCAGAAGGCAAAGCGCGCGACCAAGAAGACCGTGAAGAAGGTGACGCCGAAAAAGAAGGCAGCGCCGAAGAAGAAAGCGGCGGCAAAAGCCGCGCCGGCGAGGAAGCCCGCGCCGAAGAAAGCTGCGCCGAAAAAGAAGGTCGCCGCCAAGGCGAAGCCGGCAAAGAAAGCGACGCCGAAAAAGACGGCAGCGAAGGCGCCCGGCAACAGCTTCGGCGCCCGCCGGACGCTGAAGGTCGGCAAGCGCAGCTACACTTATTTCAGCCTGCCGCACGCCGAGAAGAACGGCCTCGACGGCATTACGCGCCTGCCTTTCTCGATGAAAGTGCTGCTTGAAAACCTGCTGCGCTTCGAGGACGGCCGCACCGTGACGGCCGACGACATCACGGCGGTCAAGACCTGGCTCAAGACCCGCACCTCCGATCGCGAAATCGCCTATCGCCCGGCCCGCGTGCTGATGCAGGATTTCACCGGCGTGCCGGCGGTGGTCGATCTCGCGGCGATGCGCGATGCGGTGAAGAGCCTCGGCGGCGACCCGAAGAAGATCAATCCGTTGGTGCCGGTCGATCTCGTGATCGACCATTCGGTGATGGTCGACAAATTTGGCACACAGACCGCCTTCAAGGAAAACACCGACATCGAATACACGCGCAACCGCGAACGCTATGAGTTCCTGCGCTGGGGCTCCAAGGCCTTCGACAATTTCCGCGTCGTGCCGCCGGGAACCGGAATCTGCCACCAGGTCAATCTCGAATATCTGGCGCAGACCGTCTGGACGAAGAAAGACGGCAAGGAAGAGATCGCCTATCCCGACACCTGTGTCGGCACCGACAGCCACACGACGATGGTCAACGGCCTCGCCGTTCTCGGCTGGGGCGTTGGCGGCATCGAGGCGGAAGCCGCGATGCTCGGCCAGCCGGTCTCGATGCTCATTCCCGAAGTCATCGGCTTCCGTCTGACCGGCAAGCTCAATGACGGCGTCACCGCCACCGACATGGTGCTGACGGTCACCGAAATGCTGCGCAAGAAGGGCGTCGTCGGCAAGTTCGTCGAATATTACGGACCCGGCCTCGACCATCTCGCGCTCGAGGACCGCGCCACCATCGCCAACATGGCGCCCGAATACGGCGCCACCTGCGGCTTCTTCCCGGTCGACATTGAAACGCTGAAATATCTCCGCGCCACGGGACGCCCCGAGGAACGCGTCGCGCTGGTCGAGGCCTACGCGAAGGCGCAAGGCATGTTCCGCGAAAAGGGCATGCCCGAACCCATCTTCACCGACACGCTGGCGCTCGACCTTTCGACCGTCGTGCCGAGCCTTGCCGGCCCGAAACGGCCGCAGGACCGCGTCTCGCTGACCGATGTCAAGGCGAACTTCCTCGGCGCGCTTGGCGGCGAGTTCGGCAAGCCCGGCCAGTCGAAGGCGCGTGTGCCCGTCGAAGGCCGGGATTTCGACATCGGCCATGGCGACGTCGTGATCGCCGCCATCACCTCCTGCACCAACACCTCCAATCCGAGCGTGCTGGTCGCGGCCGGCCTCGTCGCCCGCAATGCGCGCAAGAAGGGCCTCAAGGTAAAGCCGTGGGTGAAGACCTCATTGGCGCCCGGCTCGCAGGTCGTCACCGACTACCTCACCAAGTCCGGCCTGCAGGAAGACCTTAACGCCATGGGCTTCAACCTCGTCGGCTATGGCTGCACCACCTGCATCGGCAATTCCGGGCCGCTGCCCCTCGAGATCAGCCAGGCGATCGCCACGCATGATCTGGTGGCGGCATCCGTGCTCTCCGGCAATCGCAATTTCGAGGGCCGCGTCTCACCGGATGTGAAGGCGAACTATCTCGCTTCGCCGCCGCTGGTCGTCGCCTATGCGCTGGCCGGCTCGACGCAAATCGACCTGACGACCGAGCCGCTGGGCATCGGCTCGGACGGACGGCCGGTCTATCTGAAAGACATCTGGCCTTCCGCCAAGGATGTCGCCGAAACGGTGCGCACCTGCGTAACCCGCGCGATGTTCCGCAAGCGCTACGCCAATGTCTTCGACGGCGACGCCAACTGGCAAAGCATCAAGGTGACGGGCGGCCTGACCTATGACTGGGACGGCAACTCGACCTATGTGCAGAACCCGCCCTACTTCGTCGGTCTGCAGCCAAAGCCGTCGGCCCTTTCCGATGTGGCGGATGCCCGTATTCTCGGCCTCTTCGCCGACTCGATTACGACCGACCACATCTCGCCCGCCGGCAACATCAAGGCGAAGAGCCCGGCCGGCGCCTACCTCAATTCCAAGCAGGTCGGCGCGCAGGACTTCAACTCCTACGGTGCGCGGCGCGGCAATCACGAAGTGATGATGCGCGGCACCTTCGCCAATATCCGCATCAAGAACCAGATGCTGAAAGGCATCGAAGGCGGGCTGACCAAGCTCCAGCCCGAAGGCGTCGAAATGCCGATCTATGATGCGGCAATGGAATACAAGCGCCGCGGCGTGCCGCTCGTCATCTTCGCCGGCAAGGAATACGGCACAGGCTCGAGCCGCGACTGGGCAGCGAAAGGCACGATGCTTCTCGGCGTCAAGGCCGTGATCGCCCAGAGCTTCGAGCGCATCCACCGCTCGAACCTGGTTGGCATGGGCGTCGCGCCGCTGCAGTTCCTCGGCGACATGAGCTGGCAGTCGCTCGGCCTCGACGGCTCGGAAACCGTGTCGATCGAGGGCCTCGCGCATATCAAGCCACGCACCAAGGTGAAGGCGGTCATCGCGTTCAAGGACGGTGCAAAGCAGGAAATCGAACTTCTCTGCCGCATCGATACGCAGGACGAAGTCGAGTACTACGAGAACGGCGGTATCCTGCCTTACGTATTGCGGAATCTCGCCGCCTGAGCAGCGGAATGCGTAGCGAAAGGGGCGCTCTCCGGAGCGCCCTTTTTTCGTTCACCGCATCGTGACTCGCCTGTGTATGGGAGCCCAACCTATCTTCGGGATCGAAGGAGATTAAGCCCCATGCTGTTGCGTCTTTTCATGGCCGTCGCCCTTTGCTTCTCGCTCGCCCTTCCCGCCCACGCGGAACCGCGGCCGGTCGTCGTCGAACTTTTTACAAGCCAGGGCTGCTCCTCCTGCCCCAAGGCCGACGCCTATCTGCGCGAGCTGGCCACGCGCGACGACGTGATCGCCCTTTCATTCGCGATCGACTACTGGGATTTTCTCGGCTGGAAGGACACGCTGGCAAGCCCCGCTTTCACGAAGCGGCAGCGCGCCTATGCGAGAGCACTCGGACTTTCCGGCGTCTACACGCCGCAGATCGTGGTCGACGGTGTTGCCGAGGGCGTCGGCAGCCGCCGCGAAACGGTCGAAGAGCAGATCGCCCGTCAGCGCAGCAAAGAACTTCCGGTCGCCTTGCGCTTCTCCGATGACGGCGCGGCGTTGACGCTTCATGTCGGCGCGGGAGCAGCGCCCGACCGTGCGGCAACGCTGTGGCTCGTGCGCTATGCAAAGGAAGAAACGGTCGAAATCCGGCGCGGCGAAAATCGCGGCAAGACCATGACCTACACCCATGCGGTGCGCGGACTGATGCCGATCGGCATGTGGAAGGGAGACGCGACGACGGTCACGTTGCCAAAGACCGAGCTGCTGGTGCAAGGCCATGAGGGCTGCGTAGCGCTTTTGCAGATGCGCGACGGCGGACCCATTCTCGGCGCGGCGCGCATCGACCTTGTCGCCGCGGCTGATACGACAGCGCGCTAGAGATCGGCCGGCCCGGCTTCCCGCGTCAACAGATCCATCGTTTGCGTGAACTGGCCGCCAATATCCTGCGGCAGCTTGTAGACCCAGGCGCCAAGCCGCGCGTTGAGCCTGGCCGCCCGCGCCGCCGCGGCATCGGCATCGGCCCCCTCGGCCGCAAGCTCGGGATCGACTTGCGCCACAAATTTCGCCCATAGCGCGCCGCCCTGCCCGCCCATGCTCATGGTCAGGCGCATGCCGTCGAACGTATCGAAAAAGACCGTCGGCGCGTTTTCAGGCAGGTCGAGCGTATCGGCGGGGGCAACATCGTCGAAGCTCTTGCCGATGAACGCTGTTGCAACGCCGTTAACGACCGGCGCGCCGCGTGTCACCCGTCCCGCCGGAATGTTGACGATGGAAAAATCGCTCTCATCCTTCGAGGCGCGCTCAATGACGACCGGATTGTCGGTGCCGCCCCAAAGCGTTACGCGCGCGAGATCCTCGCGCGGAATGTCGACAAAGGCGGGATCGAGCCACTCGGCCACGGTCTTGAGAAGCGGCAGCCGTCCGCGCGCCAGCCAGGACTGATCCTCGCCGTCGCGCCGCACATAGATGAGACCTTCGCCCTGCACATCGACGGCGCGCTCGGGAACCTTGCCGACAAGCAGGCCGGCCATCCGCTCGTCGCCGCGAAAGAATTCGACCCTGACCGCCGATCCGATGTCTTCCGGCGGCAGCAAACCGAGATTGCGATGCCAGTCTGGATTTGCGGTGCGCGGCTCGTAGGCTTCCATGTCGCCCAGTCCGAGCAACGCCTTTTTGACGAGGTCGGGATCGACCGGATAGCCGCCACGCTCTTCCGCACCCCAGACGCCATCCGGGTTGCGCAGCATAACGACGCGGCTCACGCCCCCCATGCCCTTGCTCGACGTATAGACGATGCGGTCCACCTGATCGAGTTGCGTGTCGAGCCCGGCAAAGAGCGGGTGCGGCGCGAAACGTGCTTCGACGCTGCTGCGATCGGTGACGACCGCAATAGCCGCCGCAATGACGGCAATAACGGTTGCGAGCGCCAGCACCGCAAGGTTGCGCAGCGGACGGTTTTCCCAAAGCGATTGAAACGAAGCGGGCATGGGATCAGGCTCCCCTTTCCGCGCGCGCCTTGCGGCGGCGATAACGCAGGATCGCGGCGCCAAGCGCCACCACCGCGATCAAAAGAGGGATGAGCCCCACATTGACGAAGCGAAGCTGCGCACCCAACCCGTCGATCTCGCGGCGCAGATTACGCTGTACGTCGCGCAGCTTCTTGCGGCTGTCGAGAAGCTCGGCGCGGAAAGTCTGAATTTCGCTCTCGACATGCGCCTCGGCGGCGGCACCTTCCGGCATATCCGGTGCTCCCTGCGTCTGCAGCTGGGTCAGCCGTTTCTCGGTGTCGTCAATGCGCTGCTCAAGCGTTTCCTGTTCGGCAAGGAAACGCCGCTCGGCCGCACGCCGCAAATCGTCGACCACCGTGAAAGGCCGGTCGATCCGGGCCCGCGCGCGCAACGAGATCAATTCGTTCGATCCCATCAGATTGTCGATGGCCGAAACGATGAAGCTCGCATTGTCGGCAATCGGCTGCGCCACGCGCTCGCCGAGATAGGATTGCGTCTGGACCCAGAAACGATCATCGAAAATGTCGCTGTCGGCGAAAAGGATGATGTTCGCCTCGCCTTCCGACTGCGCCAGATGGGCGCCGGGCGCCGTCAACGACCGACGCGGAGCCGCCCCGTCTTCCTGCGCTTGAGATTCAGCCTCCGGCGGGCCGTCGAAAGCGCTGGTAACCGGGCCCGACAGCCGCGCGGCGATGACATAGCTCTCGCCCGAAGCCTCGAAGCGGCGCAACAGATCGTCGGGCCGGGGCCCCGATTTCACATAGTCGAGATCGTAGAGTTTCGCATCCTTGGAGGAGCGCACCAGCGGCGTAAAGCGCGTCGTCGCACCTTCCGCCGGCGCCAGCGCGCCGACCGTGCCGAGATTGAGGCGCATTACGTCGGCAGTGACAATGTCCTCTGCATCGACATTCTCGCGCGGAACGGCAAGCCAGATGACATAGTCGCTCTCCTGCCGGCGTGCATCGAGACCTGTCTGCACCCGCTGCGCGAGGCTGCGGTCGCCGACGATCCTGGTCGGATCGTAGGCAACGCCCCAGCTTTTCAACAGCGGTTCGAGATTGGAGGCCTCGGTATAGCCGCGCACCGGCTGGCCGTCGGGGCCGGCGGTGAGGCTCACCTCCGAATGCGGGTCGATGAAGGCCAGCACGCGGCCGCCGCGCATGACGAATTGATCGACCGCGTAGAGCGTAGCCGCATCGAGTTCGCGTGGATGCGCAATCATCAGGACATCGACCTTGCTCGGCACGACCTCGAACTGCTGCTCCAGATATTCGAGCTCGAAGCGGTTGCGAAGCTCTTCATAGATCATGAAAGGCAGCGATTCGCCGCGCATCGCCGACATCAAGCCGCCGGCACCCGTGTCGAGCGGCAGATTAGTGACGATACCGAGTACGGGACGCTCGGGACGGCTCAGATTCTGGATCATGCGCGCAATATCGTATTCGAGATACTGCTCGCGCTCGTCGGTAAAGAAGGGGATGGCTTCGAGCCCGTCGACCGAATTGGTTCCTACAAGGCCGAAATAGATGATATCGCCTTGCGCCGTCGGCGCGCCCTTGAGGCCGAGCGACATGGCGAGATCTTCCTGTTCGGAAAAAGGCTCGGGTTCGATCACTTCGAGAATCAAGCGGCCGTCGGACCGGTCGCGAACCTCTTCCAGGAGATCGCGCACATGGCTGGCATAGGTGCGAATGCGCGGGTAGTCGTTCGCAAGCCGCTCCGAATAGAAAAAGCGCAACGTGATCGGTTCCTCGATCTGCGCGACGACTTCGGCCGTCCCTTCAGACAACGTGTAGAGACTGTTCTCGGTGAGATCGATCCGCGCCGAGCGAAAGACGATATTCGAGAACAGATTGACGGCAAGGAACAGCACCGCGAGCAGCACCAGCATGACGATGCGGTAGGCCGAACGGCTGATCTGCTGATTGAACATGCCCGTCACCGCCTCAGCCCGCCTTCTTCATATCGACGACGATGCCGCAAGCGATCAGCCAGGCGCCGATCAGCGTCACAAAATAGACAATGTCGCGCAGATCGATGACGCCACGCGTGATGGCGTTGAAATGCGTCAGAAAGGAAAAGGAGGCGATCGTGTTGAGAACCTGTTGCGGCGCCCAGCCGGAGAAGAAGTCGATGACGATCGGAAGACCTGAAACGGTGAAAAGAAAACAGACTGCAACCGAGACGACAAAGGCGATCACCTGATTGCGCGTCACGGCCGAGAGACAGGAGCCGATGGCAAGATAGCCGCCGGCCATGAAGAAGCTGCCGAGATAGCCGGCCAGGATCACACCATTGTCGGGATCGCCCAAATAATTGACGGTCAGCCACATCGGAAAGGTCAGCGCCAGCGCGAGGCCCGCAAAAGCCCAGGCGGCAAGAAACTTGCCGAGCACCGCCGCCCAGAGCGGCACCGGCAGCGACAACAGAAGCTCGATCGAACCCGTGCGGCGTTCCTCCGCCCATAGACGCATCGATATCGCCGGGATCAGGAACAGATAGAGCCAGGGATGAAAGTTGAAAAAGATCGTGAGATCGGCCTGTCCGCTTTCGTAATAGCCGCCGAGATAGAAAGTGAAGGCGCCCATCGTGAAGAGGAAGATCACGATGAAAATGAAAGCGAGCGGCGTCGCGAAATAGCCGCCGAGTTCGCGGCGGAATACGGCAAGAAGCTCGTTCATGCCGCGTCCCTCTCGTCGACGGAGGCCGATGTGTCGGAACGCGTCAGACTGCGGAAGACCTCGTCGAGACGGCCCGGTTCGCCATAGAGCGCTCGCACCGGCCAGTTTTCCTCGCGTGCGAGCCGCGCCACCGCATCGACCAGCAGCGTATCGTTTTCGCGCGCGGCCGCCGGAAAGAGCGTGAAGGTCGTCTCGGCGCCGCGCGGCGCGATTTCGATGCTGCCGATGCCGGGCAGCGCCTTGAGTTTCTCGGCCATCTGCACCGTCGTCTGCCCGCCAAGCGTCAGCGAAACGGCATTGTGATAGCGCGAACGCGCCATCAGCGCCGCCGGCGTGCCGTCGGCAACGACCTGGCCGCGATCGATGATCAAGGCGCGGGTGCAGATCGCATCGACCTCTTCGAGAATATGCGTCGAAATGACGATCGCCTTCTCCGCCGACATCCGGCCGATCAGCTTGCGCACTTCGAATTTCTGATTGGGATCAAGACCATCGGTCGGTTCGTCCATGATGAGAACGGGCGGATCGTGCAGGATCGACTGCGCGAGACCGACACGGCGGCGAAACCCTTTCGACAGCGTGTCGATCGGCTGGTCGAGCACCGCGCCAAGCTCGGTCGCCTCGACCGCGCGGTCGATGGCGCGCAAGGCTTCCGCGCCCGAAAGGCGGCGCACACGCGCGATAAAACGCAGGAATCCGCGGGGCGTCATGTCGCCATAGGCCGGCGCGCCTTCCGGCAGATAGCCGATGGTGCGCTGCGCGGCCAGCGTGTCCGTCACGATGTCGTGGCCACAGATGCGCGCGCTGCCGGCGCTCGGCGCGAGAAAGCCCGTGATCATTTTCATGGTGGTGGATTTGCCGGCGCCGTTGGGCCCGAGAAAGCCCAGAACTTCGCCGCGCGCGACCGAAAAACCGATGCCGTCGACCGCCGTGAACGGCCCGAAATGCTTGGTCAGACCGTCAATGACGATCATCGCCTCACCGCCGGCGGAAGCACCTGTTGGAGCCGTTTCCATATTCGACCGGACGATGACGCCTCTCCCCGAAAGCCTTGCTTGTGCGGCGCCTCTCCCCAAAGGGGCAGCCTGCCTCCCTCGCAGGCAGTCTGTGTAGGACAGGCCGCCAACCCCTTCAAGTGAAAGATGTTTCATTTTCAGGGCCGGGCAGCACCCCGACAAAAGCTTGCCGCCCGGGAGGGGACCCGGGCGGCTGGAGCTTTCGCTCTTGGGACGTTTCGTTGCGCTCAAGTCCCCCCGGGGGGCGGGGGAAGGGATGACCCGGTTCCCCCAATCTATCCCGGTGGGGCTGGGGGGCTGATGAAACCGGAACGTCGCAAGGAACCGGGTCAATGAGGCAACGGTGCTAATCTGACGGGGCAGTGTGTCGCCGCAAGGGCTGAAAAAAGGCAATATTGTGGTTTCAGAATATTTCTTCGGGGCCGCAAAAACCGAGGCGGACAGCCGGAAACACAACAATCGGATGACGCTGCCGCCCGGCCTGTGCCATGCTGAAGTTCGCAAAGGCCCGCTCACTGGAGGATCGGCCGCCCGCATGACCGACAGCGTCGATTACGAGCCCCGGAGGGGCGAGACGGAAAGCGGGCTGACGCTGGTGAGGCCGGATGCCGCCGCAATACAGAGGCGGTTGCGCGAGGCTGAAGTCTTTTTCACCCGGATCGAACTCGATGCGATCCTCTCCGTCTATGGACGGAAAGTGGCCGAAGGCGAGTGGCGCGACTACGCGATGGGCGGTTTCCGCGAGGTCGCGATCTTCTCGGTCTTCCGCAGGGCCAGCGAAATGCCGCTCTACCGCATCGAAAAACGGCCGAAGCTGGCCAGAAAACAGGGCGCCTATGCGGTAGTGGCGGCGACCGGCTTGATCCTGAAACGCGGCCACGACCTGAAACAGGTGCTGAAGGTTTTCGACAGGCGCGCCTTGAGGCTGGTCGACGCCTGACGCCCCGAAGGCCCAGACGAAAAGCCCCGGCATCGCTGCCGGGGCTTTGTTTTTTGCTGCTGTTTCAGCGCTTTAGCTGCGCTGGCTGCCGAGGAATTGCAGCAGGAACATGAACATGTTGATGAAGTCGAGATAGAGCGAAAGCGCACCCATCACGGCCTTCTTGCCGGCGGCAGCGACGCTGTCGCCTTCGTAATACATGCCCTTGATGCGCTGGGTGTCGTAGGCGGTGAGGCCCGCGAAGACCAGAACGCCGATCACCGAGATCGCGAACTGCAGCGCCGAACTTTGCAGGAAGAGGTTGACGACCATCGCGATGATGACGCCGATGAGACCCATGAAAAGGAACGAGCCCATGCCGGTCAGATCGCGTTTTGTCGTGTAGCCGTAAAGGCTTAGCGAGCCGAAGGCGGCCGCCGTCACGAAGAAGGTCGTGGTGATGCTCTCGCCTGTGTAGATGAGGAAGATCGACGACAGCGACAGGCCCATCACGCCCGCAAAGGCCCAGAAAAGGAGCTGCGTGGCCGAAAGGCTGAGTTTCTGGATACCGAAACTCAGTACAAGGATGAAACCGAGCGGCGCCAGCATGACGACCCATTTGAGCGGGCTCGCATAGATCGCCTGACCGAAGGCGCTGAAGGCCAGACCCGCCGGCGTTTCGACGACGGCGGCGTTATAGGCGAGCATTGCGACAAGGCCGGTGAGGGCCAGCGCGCCCGCCATGTAGTTGTAAACACTGAGCATATAGCTCCGAAGGCCCTGGTCGACCGCCATATCGCCGCGCCGACCGAGCTCAACCTGATGGAGCCGTTCCTGATCGTAATTCGCCATGTATCTGCACCCTCCTGAGTGTGCTTGTTCTCAATATCGGCTGGCCCTTGCGGGAATTCAAGCGAAACCGGGGGCTTATCGTGAAGATTGCGCAACGCTTTCCAAGGCTTAGCCGGAAATCGACAGACAGCGCCGCCGGCAGCGGACCCCCCCTCTGTCACGAAACTGTCAAAAAACTGTCACAAAAGGTCCGGGCGCCACTTTATCTCCGCCGGCGGCATGACTTCTCCCCGGGGCTTATCCCCGATTTGTCCATGACTTGTCGCCGGGGGAGCGCAACGCTGCGCGGAGCGCGCGGCGAAAAAAACTTATCCCCGCTTGTCGGACCGCCACGCGAATCGCTCCTCAATCGGCCCGGAGCACCGGGGCTGCGGGAGCGGCGAGCGCGCGCCAGGTACCGAGGAGACCGAGCGCGACGGTGAGCGCCGCGGCGGCGATGACGGTGACGGCGAGCGTGCCGGGCAGGAAGCGCCAGGGCATCTCCATGACGAGGGTGATGACGGCAAAGGCCGCGAGCGATCCCGCCAGCGCCGCGACGAGCGCGGTCGCCAGACCGAGCAGCGCATATTCGCGCACATAGATGCCGAGAATGCGCGCCGTCGTCGCGCCCAGCACCTTGAGGACGACGGCGTCGCGGACGCGGGCCGAAAAGCCGGCCGCCATCGCGCCCGCCAGCACGAGGACGCCGGCCGCCAGCGTGACCGCCCCGGTGGCACGCACCGCCATCGCGAAATCCTCAAGCAGCTTGTTGACCGCCTGCAGCGCTTCCTTGACGCGAACGGAGGTAATGTTGGGGAAGCGCGCCGTGACCTCGCGCTCGAGCGCCTCCTCGGCCGCGTTGCCGCCCTCCATGGTGACGGTCGCCAGCACCGTGTGCGGCGCGGCCGACAAGGCCCCCGGCGAAAAGACCAGCACGAAATTGATGCCGAGCGAGGACCAGTCGATGGCGCGCGTATTGGCGATCGTCGCTTCCATTTCGCGACCGAGCACATTGACGGTGATGGTGTCGCCGATATCGACGCCGAAGCCGACGGCGAGATCCTCGCCGAAGGAAACGAGCGGCGGCCCCGAATAATCCTCCGGCCACCATGTCCCCCGGACGAGCGTCGAACCCGCCGGCATCGCCGCCGAATAGGTGATGCCGCGATCGCCCTGGAGCGCCCATTGCACATCGGAGGCAACCGTCAACTGGTCCGACGGCACGCCGTTGACCGAGGCGATCCGCCCCCGGAGCATCGGCACGCGGTTGAAGGAGGTGACGCCGGGACTGGCGGTGACGATTTCCTCCAGCCCGTCGATCTGGTCGGGCTGCACATCGACGAAAAAGAAGGCGGGCGCGCGATCCGGCATCTCGCCCATGATCTCGCCGGTGAGATTGCCGTTGATCAGCGACACGGTGACGAGAAGCGTGAGCCCGAGGCCGAGCGAGAGCACGATGGCCGGCGTCGGCGCGCCGGGCCGGTGGATATTGGCAAGCGCCAGACGCAGGCCCGGCGAACGGACGCGGGGCGCGCGCGCCGCCAGCGCCATGATGCCGCGCGCCGCGCCAAAGAGAACCATGAAGACGCCGGCGGCACCGCCGACGAAATAAAGCGCGAAGAGCGGTTCCTCGGCCAGCGCGACCGCCATGCCGGTCAGCGCAAGAAGCGCCGCCGCCGTTGCCGCGACATAAGGCGCGCGCGGGAAGCGCCGCACCGGCGCGACGAGATCGCGGAAAAGGCTCGTTGCCGGTATCTCGCGGGCGCGCGCCAGCGGCCAGATCGCGAAGGCAAGCGCCGTCAGCACGCCATAGGCGGCGGCCAGCGCGAGCGGCCCCCCGTAAAGGCCGAGATCGGCCGGAATGGGGATCGCGGCCCCGGCGACGATTTCGACGATGAAGGGCGCCGCGCCGCCGATGACGAGACCGAGCGCGATGCCGATGGCGGCGAGCGCCATCACCTGCATCAGATAGAGCCGGAAGATCAGCGCGCCCGGCGCGCCGAGACATTTGAAGGTGGCGATGACCGTGCGCTTGCCGTCGAGATAGGATTTGACCGCATTGGCAACGCCGACGCCGCCGACGACGAGCGCTGTGAGGCCGACCAGCGACAGAAAGAGCGCCACGCGCTCGACGAAGCGCCTGACGCCCGGCGCGCTGTCGCCGCGATCCTGCACGCGCCAGCCGGCATCGGGGAAACGTTCGTTGAGGTCGGCGACCCAGGCGGCAATGCCGGTTCCCGAGCGCTGCGCCTCCGGCAACCGCACCCGGTAGTGGAAATTGACGAGGCTGCCCGGCTGCACCAGCGCCGTCGTCTCAAGCGCTCCCATCGCGATCATCGCGCGGGGCCCGAGCGCGAAACCGTCGGAGACGCGGTCGGGCTCGCGCGCGATCGCCGCACGCAACTGAAGCTCGGCCTCGCCGATACGCACAATGTCGCCGACCGCAATGCCGAGACGCGTCAGGAGATTGGGTTCGACGACAAGGCCCCAGCGGCCGTCGCGAAAGGCAAGCGCCGCGGCCAGGTCCAGATCGGGGGCGAGTTCCATTGCGCCATAAAGCGGATAGACATTGTCGACCGCTTTCAGCTCGACCAGCGTTTGCCCGCGCGCGTCGCCATTATTGTTGCCAACACTGCGCGCCATCGCCCGCATTTCGGCGGCGACCGAAACCGCATTGCCGTCGGATATGAAGGAAAGCTCCGCCGCCGTCGTTGCCCGGTGGATCAGGCGAATGGCGACATCGCCGCCGAGAATTTCCTGGCCGCCTTCGGCAAGCCCCCGCGTCAGCGCCGCCGAGACCGAACCGACGCCGGCAATGGCCGCGACGCCGAGCGCGAGACAGGCGATGAAAACGCGGAACCCCTTGAGGCCGCCGCGCAACTCGCGCCGCGCCAGGCGGGCGGCAAGGAGGAAGGAGGCGGCGTTGTTCATGCGTGCGCTTTCCATGTCGCCCCACCCTCCCCCTGTGGGAGGGTCGAAATTTTTCGAGCATCGCGAGAGAAATTTCGGGGAGGGGTAAGCGAGGGATTTCGGCGCATAATCGATATCCCGTTCATTGCCGGAAGCGGAGTCCCCCTCCCCAAACGGCTTTCAGCCGTTTGACCCTCCCACAGGGGGAGGGTGGAAGTTGCATTTCCATCCGCACACAAACCATCGACCCTCATGCGGCCACTCCCGCCTCGACGCTTTCGACGAGACCGTCGCGCAGGCGGATGACGCGGTCGCAGCGCGCGGCCAGCGCTTCGTCATGGGTGATCAGGATCAGCGTCGTACCCTTGCGCGTATGAAGATCGAACATCAGCGAAATGATCTCGGCGCCGGTCGCCTGATCGAGATTGCCGGTCGGCTCGTCGGCGAGCAGGATTTCGGGATCGCCCGCGACCGCGCGGGCAAGCGCCACGCGCTGCTGCTCGCCACCCGAAAGCTGGCCCGGATAATGCGTCAGGCGGTGGCCGAGGCCGACAAGGCGAAGCTCTTCCTCGGCGCGCGCGAAGGCATCGGCCCGGCCGGCGAATTCGAGCGGGATCGCGACATTCTCGAGCGCCGTCATGGTGGGGATCAGGTGGAAGGACTGGAAGACGATGCCGACGCGGTCGCGGCGGAAGCGCGCCAGCGCATCCTCGCCGAGCGCGGTGAGGTTCTCGCCCGCCGCGACGATGCGGCCCGAGCTCGGCCGCTCGAGACCCGCCAGCACCATCAGCAACGTCGACTTGCCGGAACCGGAGGGGCCGACGAGACCCGCCGCCTCGCCGCGCGCGATCGCGAGATCGATGCCGCGCAGGATATTGACCGGACCGGCGGCACTGGGCAGGGTCAGCGTGACGGCGTCGAGTTCGATGATGTTGCTGTTGGGCAAGGGGGCCTGGCTCTCTATATGGTGAGGCGGGGGACAGCGAACGGCCAAGCGCAGGCCGGAACGGCGACGGGAAAGAAAGACACGCGACGATGCGATATGGGCGATATGGCTTTTCGATACGTTATTGCAAGTTCCTGCCGGCGCTTCTGCTGATCGCGGCGCTTGCCGCCGCACCCGTGACGGCCAGGGCCGCCGACCGCGACCCGGCCGCCCCCGTCAGCGTCGGCACCTCCCTTATAACCATTGTGGCGCTGGGAGACAGCCTGATGGCGGGCTATCTGCTGGGGCCGGACGAGGATTTCGCGAGCCAGCTCGAGGCCGCGCTCAAGGAAGCCGGTCACGACAATGTGAAGATCGCCAATGCCGGCGTTTCGGGCGACACGAGTTCGGGCGGCCTTGCGCGCCTCGACTGGGCGGTCGGGCCGGATGCCGATGCGGTGATCCTCGGGCTCGGCGCCAATGACGCGCTGCGCGCCCTCAATCCGGCCATCACGCGCCGGAACCTCGATGAAATCGCGACGCGGCTGAAGGCGCGCGGCCTTCCCGTTCTGCTGGCGGGCATGTATGCCCCGCCCAATCTCGGCGCCGAATATGGCGGGGCCTTCAATCCGATCTATCCGGAACTGGCCGAAACGCATGGCCTGATTCTCTATCCCTTCTTTCTCGACGGCGTCGCGGGCGAGCGCGCCCTCAATCTCGGCGACGGCATTCATCCGACGGCGGAAGGTATCGGGATCATCGTCGGACGGATTTTGCCGAAGGTGGAAGAGCTGATCGCGGCGGTGAAGAACGGGGACGCCGTCAATTGAAGGGGAGTGGCTGCGGCTCTCTCTGCATCGTCATTGCGAGCCCACGGGTATCGCCTTTGGCGATCCCGAGGACAGGCTCCGCGAAGCAACCCAGAAGCCGCAAGCACAGCGCCTGCCGCTTCTGGGTTGCTTCGTCGCTGCGCTCCTCGCAATGACGAATACGGGGTGGAGCACGAAACAAACGCAAGCGTGACTCATGCCGGGCCGCGCCTGTATAAATCACCAGCACAAAATCGACGGGGGACGGCATGGACTATCGCACGCTCGGGCGCACCGACATCAAGGTGAGCGCGATCTGTCTCGGCACCATGACATGGGGCCAGCAGAACACGGAAAGTGAAGGCCACGCGCAGATGGATTATGCGCTCGCCGAAGGCATCAATTTTTTCGATACGTCCGAAATGTATGCCGTGCCGCCGAAACCGGAAACGCAGGGCTCGACCGAACGGATCATCGGTTCGTGGTTCAAGGCGCGCGGCAACCGCGACAAGGTGATCCTCGCCACCAAGGCCGCCGGCCGCAGCCCGATGACCTGGCTGCGCGACGGCGGAAAAGGCACCGAGCAGAGCCGCGCCCAGCTCGAGGAGGCGGTCGACAAGAGCCTCAAACGTCTTGAGACGGATTATATCGACCTCTACCAGCTTCACTGGCCCGACCGGCCGATCAATCTCTTCGGCGGCCTCGGCTACAGGCATATCGAGGGCGAGAGCCATCCGATCGAGAAAATCCTCGAAGCGCTCGAGGGTATCGTCAAGTCGGGCAAGGTGCGCCATATCGGCCTTTCGAACGAAACGCCCTGGGGGACGATGAGTTTCCTCCATCACGCGCAGATGAAGGACCTGCCGCGCGTGCAGTCGATCCAGAATGCCTACAATCTCATCAACCGCACCTTCGAGCTTGGCGGTTCCGAGATCGCCCATCGCGACCAGGTGGGGCTGCTCGCCTATTCGCCGCTGGCGCAGGGCTATCTGACCGGCAAATACCAGAACGGCGCGCTGCCCGAAGGATCGCGCAAGGCGCTCTTCAACCGGCTGCAGCGCTACGAAAGCCCGCAGACCGACCGCGCCATCGAGAGCTATCTCGCGATTGCCAGGAAGCACGGGCTCGATCCCTCGCAAATGGCGAACCAGTTCGTGACGACACGGCCTTTCGTGACATCGAACATCATCGGCGCGACGACGATGGCGCAATTGAAGCTCGCGGTGACGAGCGTGGACGTGAAGTGGAGCGAGGAGCTGGAGAAGGACATCGAGGCGGTGCATCTTTCGCAGCCCAATCCGGCGCCTTGAGATGGTTTCTCTTCCACCCTCTTCTCCGTCATGGCCCGGCTTGTCCCACTGCTGTCCGGTTTAATTTTTCCGGGTCGATCCAAGGCTATGACTTTGCAAC
>NZ_JBBECC010000154.1:0-2603 GCF_040882025.1 Parvibaculum sp.
GTCGACCTGTGCGGCCAAAATCGCTTAAATCGTCCAGTTTCCGGAGGCGTCCAGACAGAAGCGTTTCACGGATCTCTCGGTTCACCTCATTATCTAAGCCTAGGAAATATCTCACATTCTGCCAAACAAGCCTTTCGTCAAAAGTTCGATTCTGAGTATTAAGAAATGTAGCCAGTTCATCCAGGCGAACGCGCGTGACAAGGGCACGGTTTTCGCCTTCGCTAACGCATAGTGCGGAATCGGATGATGGAGTGAGCTTCTTCTGAAACCGCGGCTTTGTTGCCCGTACAATGCCGTGTGAGAGTTCAAAAAGTCCGTATTCCAGAAGTCCTATTTCATGTCGCTCCAGTGACGAAGCCAGTCTCTTTCGCGCTTCCCGCTCTAGGGTCAGCTGGTTGGAGAACAGATGTACCGCGACCGTGTATGCTTCGTTGCCAAATATCTCCCAAATTTCTCGTACCTTGGCCGCTAATGCGCCGTTACAGGTCAGAAGAAGCTCTTCCCTGTTTAGGAGAAGGTCGTCAACGAACGATGAGATTTTGTCTACTTCGTCTCCGGGAAAGTTCTTTTTTGAGTTGCGGAAATTCACGACCGCTTTACACGATCCGAGGTTGATACGGCGGTTCGCGTGATCAATATACGCTATATCGATCCCTCGATCACCTCCGCCATCAACTATATACTCTTCAACCTCAGGGCCAGGAACCCCGAAGATGGTCTCCAGTACCAGCTTACAGAAGGCTCGATTGCGTGGGACCGAATCGGTCTCGCGCTCTCGTATCCCACTTTCGACAACGCCGAAGTCGATGATTGTGGGCGCTGTCGCAGGTAGGGCTTTTGGGCTCAAAAAACCTTTCTCCCTCAGCTGCACCCGCTCGTGCTCCCGCACGTGTCGCACTTCTCGCAGGTGCCGTTGCGCACCATGGTGAAGTTCTGGCACTCCGAGCACATGTTGCCGGTGTAGCCCTGCATGATCGCCTTCTGGCGCCGTTCGGCCGCGCGCGCCTTGGCGTCGGCGGCCTCGCGGGCGGCGGCGTCGGTGAAGAGTGCCGCGGCGGAGGCGCCGTCGTCGGCGATCTCGTCCTCCTGCGTCTGTTCCCTGGCGCGCTCCTCATAGTCGCGCTTGAAGGCGGTGGCCTCGTCGCGCAGTTCCGAAACCGTCGGCTTGAGCGCCGTCACCGTGGCGCCGGCCGCGATGGCGCGCACGTTGGAGCCGCCCGCCGCGGTAGGCGCGGAGCGGGCAGGGGTGAGCCCGATGCCGCCGGCGCCGGGGCCGCCCTGGCCCTTGGGCTCGGACGAGACGATCTTGAGCGCCGCGCCGCGCGTCAGCCCCTTGGAAAAGGCGGTGGCGCGGCCCTCGGTGATGCCGCGGCCGAGCGACGTGTTGGAAAAGTCCGACATGTCGACATGGGCGAGGTCGTGGCGCTCGAGATAGGAGACGGCCAGCTCGCGGAACACGTAGTCGAGGATCGACGTGGCATTCTTGATCGCGTCGTTGCCCTGCACCATGCCGGCGGGCTCGAACTTGGTGAAGGTGAAGGCCTCGACATATTCCTCGAGCGGCACGCCGTATTGCAGGCCGAGCGAGATGGCGATGGCGAAATTGTTCATCATCGCGCGGAAGGCAGCGCCCTCCTTGTGCATGTCGATGAAGATCTCGCCGAGGCGACCGTCGTCGAACTCGCCGGTGCGCAGATAGACCTTGTGGCCGCCGACCACCGCCTTCTGGGTGTAACCCTTGCGGCGGTTGGGCAGTTTCTCGCGGTCGCGCACGACGCGCTCCACGATGCGCTCGACAATCTTCTCGGTGAGGGTGACGGCCTGGGCGGCGGCGGGAGCGGCGATCAGCTCCTCGACCATATCGTCCTCGTCATCCTCGTCGGCGATGAGCGACGAGTTGAGCGGCTGCGAGAGCTTGGAGCCGTCGCGGTAGAGCGCGTTGGCCTTCAGCGCCAGCTTCCACGACAGCAGGTAGGCTTCCTTGCAATCGTCGACGGTGGCCTCGTTGGGCATGTTGATGGTCTTGGAGATGGCGCCCGAGATGAAGGGCTGGGCGGCGGCCATCATGCGGATGTGGCTCTCCACCGAGAGGTAGCGCTTGCCCACCTTGCCGCAGGGATTGGCGCAGTCGAAGACCGGGTAGTGCTCGGTCTTCAGGTGCGGCGCGCCTTCCAGCGTCATCGCCCCGCAGACATGGATGTTGGCCGCCTCGATCTCCTTGCGCGAGAAGCCGAGCGCCGGCAGGATCTCGAAGGAGATGTCGTTGAGCTGGTCGTCGGTGAAGCCCAGCACGTCGCGGCAGAAATCCTCGCCCAGCGTCCACTTGTTGAAGACGAACTTGATGTCGAAGGCGGCGGCCGTGGCGGCGTTGAGGGCGGCGATCTTCTCGTCGGTGAAGCCCTTGGAGCGCAGCGATGACGGGTTGACGCCGGGCGCCTGGTTGAGATTGCCGTGGCCGACCGCATAGGCGTCGATCTCGGCGATCTGCGCCTCGGAATAGCCCAGCGTGCGCAGCGCCTCGGGAACCGCGGCGTTGATGATCTTGAAATAGCCGCCGCCGGCGAGCTTCTTGAACTTCACCAGCGCGAAGTCGGGCTCGATGC
>NZ_JBBECC010000155.1:0-16654 GCF_040882025.1 Parvibaculum sp.
GGTATCGGACGCGGCATCCTGGCCGGAATCCACGGCGCCCTTGGCCGTGCCGAGCACATCCGGCGCACCGGACGTGGAGCCCGAACCGGAGGCGCCGCCCTTGGCGCCGGCGGATATGCCGCCGGCGGGCGTACCGACTTCAGCGCCGGCACCGACGCCGACACCGATTTCCGCAGCGAGTACAGGCGCCGTCATCAGCGCGAAGCCGGCCGTGCCGGCGAGAAGAATCTTCCTGAACTGGGTCATGGTAGGAACCTTCCGTTTTTTGCTCCCCCAAGCAGCCTGAGGGGTGCATTTGAGAGCATCGGGGGGCGGAGTCAATCAATTCACAGAAATACCTTTTATGTGTTCAGAATATGTGCCGATAAAAGACCGTTACTATCATCGCCAATACCATGACAACGCTACGGATATTGTTCGTTCCGTAAAGAAACTCCGAGAGGTTACGGCTATTTACATGAGGAAGCCCGGGCCGGGCTTGAGATTGATTTGATAGTATTTTTAGTCATAATATATATTATCGGCGAAATGGATATGGCGCGAATGGGGCGAAAACCGGCCCGCCGCGGGTTGGACAAGCCACCGCGCGGCCCCTACCTTGCGGCCAAATGCCATTCACATTCCGAGAGTTCGTCCCATGAGTCTCAAGGCCGCCATTCTTCCCGTGACGCCGTTCCAACAGAACTGCACGCTGATCTGGAACGACGAGAACATGCGCGGCGCCGTCAGCGATCCGGGCGGCGATCTCGAACGCATCAAGGCGGCAGCGGCCGAGGCCGGCGTCACAATCGAGAAAATTCTGCTGACGCATGGGCATCTCGATCACGCCTCGGCGGCCGGCGATCTGGCGCGCGAACTCGGCGTGCCGATCGAGGGCCCGCACAAGGACGATCTCTTTCTGATCGAGGCGCTGCCGCGGCAGGCGGCGCAATACGGCTTTCCACCGGTCGGCGCGTTTCTGCCCGACCGCTGGCTCGAAAACGGCGACACGGTGGAGGTCGCCGGCCTGACCTTCGAGGTGCGCCATTGCCCCGGCCACACGCCCGGCCATGTGATCTTCTTCCACGCGCCGTCGCGGCTCGCCCTTGTCGGCGATGTGCTGTTCCAGGGCTCGATCGGCCGCACCGACCTGCCGCGCGGCAATCATGGCGCGCTGGTGCAATCGATCCGCGAGCGGCTGTGGCCTCTTGGCGACGACGTGACATTCGTGCCCGGCCACGGGCCGCTTTCGACCTTCGGCGCCGAACGGCGGACCAACCCCTTCGTCGCGGACGAGAATTTCGCGTGACGAAATCCGGTCCGCGGCGCGACGAAGACGATGGACAAGGCGCGCGCAATCGGTTTCCTTAGCGCCACTGACAAATAATCAATAAAGAGCTCCCGAGGCGCCGGACGGCGCTCGCGGGGCGCCGGCCAGCCGGATACCGAAACAACGGGGGAACGCGTGAGCAAGAGGCAAGTCACACGTCTGCAGATCGGCGCCTTCGGGCTGCCTTCAATTCCAATTTCAGCGCTCGGCTTGCCGATCGTCGTCTACCTGCCACCATTTTACGGTCACGACATGGGGCTGAGCCTCACCGTGGTCGGCACGGTGTTCATGATGGCGCGCTTCTGGGACGTGTTCACGGATCCCGTGCTCGGCATGGTGTCGGACCGGTTTCCAAGCCGCTGGGGCCGCCGCCGGCACTGGATCGTGATCTCGGCGCCGATGCTCGTCATTTCCGCCTACATGCTGTTCATGCCGAGCCCGCCGGTGACCTGGGTCTATCTCGCGGGCTGGATGTTCTTTCTCTATATCGGCTGGACGCTGATCACCATTTCGCACATGTCGTGGGGCGCGGAACTGTCGGCCGATTACGACGAGCGATCGACCATCCAGGGCGTGCGGGAGTTCCTGCTCATCTTCGGCATGTTCACCGTTCTGGCCCTCCCCGCGATCATCGAGAACGTGTCGGAAGCGGGCGCCGGCGGCCCTGAGAAGGTCGCGGCGATGGGCTGGTTCATCATCATCCTGCTGCCGATTACGATCGGTCTTGCGGTCTGGCTCGCGCCCGAGTTTCCAGGCGCACCGCACCAGCATATCCCGTGGAGACGCGCCTGGGGCATCATCGCGCGGAATCGGCTGTTGCAGCGCGTGCTCGCCGCCGACCTGCTCGTGAACATCGCGCCGGCGATCACGGGATCGCTCTACATCTTCTTCGCCTCCTATGTGATGGACCTGCCGAAATATGCGAGCCTGCTGCTGCTCGTCTATTTCATCGCGGGCTTTGTCGGCATTCCGGGATGGATCCGGCTCAGCCACATGGCGGGCAAGCACAAGACGCTCGCTATCGCCATGGTTTATGGCGCGGTGACGCTGCCGCTCGTCATCTTCTTCCCGCGTGGCGAATTCTGGTGGCTCTTTATCGGCAATTCGCTCTACGGCGTCGCCTATGGCGCGGGTTCCTTCCTGCTGCGCTCGATCATGGCGGATGTGATCGATACGGATTACCTGGAGACGGGTCAGCGCCGCACAGGACTCTATTATTCGCTGCTGAGCATGACGGCGAAAGTGGGCGCGGCACTCGCCGTCGGCATTACCTATCCGCTGCTCGACCTCATCCAGTTCACGCCCGGCGGAACAAACACGGCCGAGACGCTCAATCTCTTCATGGCAATGTATGTCACCCTGCCCGCCATCGTCATGTTCGCGGCGGCGATCGTGATGTGGCGCTTTCCGCTCGACCGCAAGGCGCAGCTCGATCTTCGCCAGCGGATCGAAGCGCGCGACGGCAAGCATGCAAGCCACGATGCGGGCGATGCGGCGGCGGCCGTTGTTCAGGTCGGCTCGGCGGGCGGCATTGCCGACCAGCCGGCGGAATAGCGGAGAACGCAATGCCGGACGACACGGGCAGAATCGAGGCGCTTCTGGAGATCATGGCGCGGCTTCGCGATCGCCAAGGCGGATGTCCGTGGGACCTCGAACAGGATTTCGCCTCCATCGCGCCCTACACAATCGAGGAAGCCTATGAGGTGGCCGAGGCGATCGAACATGGCGACATGGACGAACTCAGGGACGAGCTCGGCGACCTGTTGCTGCAGGTGGTGTTCCACGCGCAGATGGCGAAGGAAGATGGGGCGTTCGAATTTTCCGATGTCGTGCGCGCGATCTGCGAAAAAATGATCCGGCGGCACCCGCATGTGTTCGGCAACGAGATGCAGCGCGAGGCCGGCGCCGTCAAAGGGCGCTGGGAAGAGATCAAGGCCGAGGAACGCGCCGCGAAGGGCATCCGACCCGCAAGCCTCCTCGACGATGTGCCGCTCGCCCTGCCCGCGCTTTCGCGCGCAGTCAAACTCCAGAACCGCGCTGCGCGCGTCGGCTTCGACTGGCCGGAAACGCGGATGGTGATCGAGAAGCTCAACGAGGAGATGCTGGAGCTTTCGGAGGAGATCGCCAAGGGCGGCGATGCCGACCGGCTGGAAGACGAGATGGGCGACCTGCTGTTCGTTTATGCAAACCTTGCCCGGCATCTGAAGATCGATCCGGAAGCGGCGCTCCGGCACGCCAATGCGAAGTTCCGCCGCCGCTTCGGGCGGATCGAGGAAAAGCTCGCGGCGTTTGGCCGGACGCCCGAGCAATCGACGCTCGAGGAAATGGACGCTATGTGGGACGAGGCGAAGCGCGAGGAACGCGGCGACTAAAGGTGCGCCCGCAATGCGCGAATACTTTCGGCGGTGCGCTGCCAGCTTTCCTCGTCGCGAGCGATGAGGTGCGGTCCCTTCAATATGCGGGGCGTGTAGTCGAGGCCGGTTTCGATGTCGCGAACGACACCGCCCGCTTCGCACAGGATCAACGTTCCCGGCGCGTGGTCCCAGGGCAGCATGCGATAATAGGTGACGAAATCGTGGCGGCCGCGTGCGACGGATGTGTAGTCGACGGCCGAGCAGAGAGTGGACTCCTTGCGGCCGATGCCGCTCGCATGCCGTTCGATCGGCCCTTTCCAATCGTCCGGCATGAAGCGGACATAGAAGCTTGCCGACTGGTCGGTGATCGCGGGCGCCGCGCGACCCGAGAGAAGACGCGTTGCCATGCCTTCGGACGTCCAGAAAGCGCCGGCGCCGCGTTCGGCGATTGCGATTTCGTCCGTCACCGGAAGATAGATCCAGGCATGGGTCGTCATGCCCTTTTCGACCAGGGCGATCATGACGCCGAAGGTTTCGCGGCCGGCGACAAAATTGCCGGTGCCGTCAACCGGATCGACCGTCCAGAGCGCCTTGTCGTCCGAGAGGCGTTCAAGCAACGCTGGATCGGCGGCGGCGGCTTCCTCACCCAGCACATGCGATCCCGCGACAAGCGCTTCAAGCCGCGGCGTCAGCCAAATTTCCGAGGCGCGGTCGGCGATCGTCACCAGATCGCCCTTCGATTTCTCCTCGACATCGCCTTCCGCCAGCGCGCGGAAACGCGGCATGATTTCGCGCGCGGCAACCTCCCGCATCAGCGCGGCAACATTTTCCGTGAGTGTTGGCATTTTTAATCCGTTACTCGGCCGCCTCGATTTCGGCGATCGCGGCTTTGCCGAGACGGCGCGCCAGCTCGGGAAAGCGTTTCTCGAAACGCCCGGTCACCATCGGCGTCATGCCGATTTCGAGATGGACGCTACCGTCGTCCCGGTCCTCGCGCTTGCGGACATGGGCGTTGGCGTGGAGCCAGGCCATCGCCTCGCCCTCGCCCGCCGGCATGTCGAAGGTCACGCGGCGTTCGTCGTCGACGATCAGGCTGTCGATCAGCTGCAGGAGTTCGCCGACGCCCTGCCCCGTCAGCGCCGAGACGGCGACCGAAAGCGGTTCGCGCGAGGCGGTGTTGAGCGCGGCCGCGCCCTCCTCGTCAAGCAGGTCGATCTTGTTCAACACGTCGACGATATGCTGGCCGCCGGCCTCGGCCGTTTCCTTGGTCACGCCGAGCGAGGCGAGGACCTTCTCGACGTCCTTTTTCTGGAGTGCGGTTTCCTCATGCGCCGCGTCGCGGACGTGGAGGATCACTTCGGCTTCCAGCACCTCTTCGAGCGTGGCGCGGAAGGCGGCAACCAGATGTGTCGGCAGGTCGGAGATAAAGCCGACCGTATCGGACAGGATGATCTTGCGGCCACTCGGCAGAAGCAGCGCCCGCATGGTCGGATCGAGGGTCGCGAAAAGAAGATTCTCGGCGAAGACGCCGGCTTCGGTCAGCCGATTGAAGAGCGTCGACTTGCCGGCATTGGTGTAGCCGACAAGGGCGACGACCGGATAGGGCGCTTCGCGGCGCGTCTTGCGATGGAGTTCGCGGGTACGCTTCACCGTTTCGAGCTGGCGCTCCAGCTTGGCGATTCGTTCCTGGATCAGGCGGCGGTCGGCTTCGATCTGGGTTTCGCCGGGGCCGCCGAGAAAGCCGAAGCCGCCGCGCTGGCGCTCGAGATGGGTCCAACTGCGCACGAGACGCGTTTTCTGATAGTTGAGATGCGCCAATTCGACCTGGAGCGTGCCTTCCCGGGTGCCGGCGCGCTCGCCGAAGATTTCGAGAATGAGGCCGGTGCGATCGAGCACCTTCAGGTTCCACGCTTTTTCGAGATTGCGCTGCTGGCCAGGCCCGAGCGGCCCGTCGACGACGACCAGTTCGATGCGAAGCTCGGCAAACTGGCCTTTCAGTTCCTCGACCTTGCCCTCGCCGAAGAGTGTGGCGGGTCTCGGATTGGCGAGCGGCACGACTGCGCTGCCGACAACGTCAAGCGCGATGGCGGCAGCGAGACCGACCGCTTCATCGAGACGCGATTCAGGAGAGCGTACGCCCTTCCCCTCGCCTTTCGGGCGAGACTTCAACCAGGGGACCAGTACAAAGGCCCGCGTCGGTTCCTTCGGCTTGTTGCCGGAACCGCGTTCGACGCGCTTGCGTCCGCTATGACCGATCTCGGTTTCGTCGTTCAATCTTGCTCTCTTCAGGCCTCCTCGCCGTTCGTTTCGGGCTCGAATAGCTGAACGGGCTGGGCCGGCATGATGGTGGATATCGCGTGCTTATACACGAGCTGCGAATGGCCGTCCCGACGAAGCAACACACAAAAGTTGTCGAACCAGGTAACCACACCCTGAAGCTTGACGCCGTTGACCAGAAAGATGGTGAGGGTCGTCTTGTTCTTGCGAACGTGGTTCAGGAAAGTGTCCTGGAGGTTATGGGTCTTCTCGTTCATGGGTAAACCCCATTTGTCAGTCTGATGGGGCCGGACCTTCGCCGCGCGGACCGGCTTTTTGTTGGCACCCGGCCAGAGGATGGCGCGGAGCTGCGGCTCTCACGCATACAGTCGGGCGTTTTCAATTATGCTGCAAGTGCGAAATTAGCCTTCGCATCTGCAATCAATACGATTTTGGCCCGATTTCCGCCGATTTGGGCGGTTGCGGGGCTCAAGTCAGGCGCCCGACACGCCCATAGGCTTCGCGCAAGCGAAGCGTCAGCAATCCGGGCTCCGCGTTTCCCACGGGCGCGCCGTCGATCCGGACCACCGGAATGATAATCGCCGAAGAGGCGCTTATGAAGGCTTCGCGGGCCGATCTTGCCTCATCGGGTGTGAAAGCCCGCTCGACGACTTCGATGCCTTCGACTTTAGCTGCCTCAAGCAGGACGCGCCGGGTGATGCCGTTCAGAATGTCGTGGCTCGCCGGCCGTGTGACCAGACGGCCAGCTTTATCCACGATCCAGGCGTTGGTCGACGAGCCCTCGGTAACGAAGCCTTCGGGGTCGACCAGCCAAGCCTCATAGGCCCCTGCCTCACGAGCGGCCTGCTTGGCCAGAATATTGGGCAGCAGGGAGATCGACTTGATGTCGCGCCGGGCCCAGCGGATGTCGGGCATAGTCGTCACAGCGACCCCCTTTTTCACCGCTGCGGCAATGCGCGCCTCGTTGAGACGTTTGGCGGTGACGACCAGCGCGGGCGAAACCTGCGAGGCGGGAAAGGGATGATCGCGGGGGGCGACGCCGCGCGTGACCTGGAGGTAGACAAGGCCATCCGAGATGCGATTGAGCCGCACGACCTCGCGCAAAATATGGCGTAGCGCGGCGAGAGGCCGCGGCATGGCGATACGCAACTCGTTCAGCGAGCGCTCCAGCCGCTCCAGATGCAGCGCCTCGTCCATGAAGAAGCCACCCCGAAGACCGCAGACTTCATAGACGCCGTCGGAGAACTGATAGCCGCGATCCTCGATATGGACCGCCGCCTCGGCATGACGCAGGTAACGGCCGTTGACATAAGCGATGCGGGACAAGCGCGTGACCTTCAGAAGAATTCGAGGCTGACGCGGAACATCTGCTCAACCTTTTTTACCTGATCGGAGCGGGCAAAAAGGACGACGCGGTCGCCCGCTTCAATTTCGGTGCCGCCACGTGGAATGATGACCTCACCATCGCGGATAACCGCACCGACCAGGATGCCGTCAGGCAAATTGACCTCTCGCAAGGGTTTGCCGACCAAGGGCGAGGTTTCCAGCGCTTCCGCTTCGATGATCTCCGCCGCGCCGTCATGCACCGACTGAAGACCGCGGATGCGGCCGCGACGCACATGCTGCAGAACCGTCGAAACGGTCGTGCCGCGCGGATCAATGAAGGCATCGATACCGAGCGAGCGCATCAGCGGCGCATAGGTATTGTTGTTGATAAGAGCCATGGTGCGCGAACAGCCTTCGCGCTTGGCAACCACGCAGGAGAGGATGTTGGCCTGGTCGCTGTTGGTCAATGTCACCAGGATTTCAGTTTCGCCGACACCCGCTTCCTGCAGCAGCTCGGGATCAAGGCCGTCACCATGAAGGACGATGGTACGCTTTAACCTGTCGGCAACATGGATGGCTCGTTCGCGTTCCTTTTCGATCACCTTGACGCGAACGCCCGGGTGGTTTTCCTCAAGCTCGCGCGCAACATAGAGACCGATATTTCCAGCGCCGACAATGATAACGCGGCGGGCGGTCTTTTCCTCGTGGCCGAAAATACCAAGCGTGCGGCGTACGTCGCGTACATCGGCAGCGAAATAAGCCTCATCGCCAACCAGCATCTGATCGTCGCTTTGCGGCACGAACAGTTCGCCGCCGCGCACGATCCCGACGACGCGGGAACGCAGGTCCGGAAAGAGATCGGTAAGCTGGCGCAGCGGCGTGTTGACGATAGGGCAATCTTCCTCCAGCGACACACCGACAACACTGACCTTGCCGTCGGCAAAATTCAGGATATCGAGTGCACCCGGAATGGCTAGGCGTCGCAGCACGGCTTTGCCGACCTCGAGTTCGGGCGAAATGATGACGTCGATCGGCAGGTGATCCTGCGAAAACAGATCCTGGAAGCCTGGCTGCAGATAAGACTGAGCGCGGACACGAGCGATCTTGGTAGGCAGCTGAAATACCGAATGAGCAACCTGGCAGGCGATCATGTTGACTTCATCATGAAACGTGACGGCAATCAGCATGTCGGCAGAGGATGCGCCCGCGCGTTCCAGAACGTCGGGATGCGCGCCGTGGCCGACAATCGCGCGAACGTCAAGTGCATCCGATATCTGGTGGACGAGTTGAGGCGATTGATCGATGACCGTCACGTCATTCTGTTCGGCCGCGAGTTGACGCGCAATGCCGAAGCCGACCTGACCTGCGCCGCAAATAATGACTTTCATGGCCTTGCCTCGGTTTGCGGGAGCATCATGCCGGTATGTCGAGCCTGTTGGCGGCCGCGACACCGAGAGATTTCAGCTTGCGGTGCAACGCCGAACGCTCCATGCCAATGAAAGCGGCAGTGCGTGAAATGTTGCCACCGAAGCGGCTGATCTGTGCCATCAGATATTCACGCTCGAAGGTCTCCCGCGCCTCACGCAAGGGCAACGCCATGATGTGCTCGCCGCCGGCGCCATTGACCGTCATTTGCGCCGAGGCGCCGACCTCGGCCGGCAGCATGTCGGCCGTAACGACCGCGTTCGGGTCTCCGGAAGTCAGGATCAGCAGACGTTCGATGTTGTTGCGAAGCTGGCGGACGTTACCCGGCCAGTCGTGTGCCTGAAGTGCGGCCAGAGCGTCCTCCGAAACACGACGCGGCGGAAGTCCGGTGGCGTTCGAAATCTGACCCATGAAGTATTCGACCAGCAACGGAATATCCTCACGCCGGGCGGACAAAGGTGGCACGGCAATCGGCACGACATTCAGACGATGATAAAGATCCTCACGCAGCCGGCCCTTGGCGATTTCGTCCAACAGATCGCGGCTCGACGAGGAAACGACGCGCACATCGACCTTGACCTTTGGTCCGCCGCCGACGCGCTCGAAGGTCTGATCAACCAGCACACGCAGAATCTTGCTTTGTGTTTCAATCGGCATTTCCGCGACTTCGTCGAGAAACAACGTGCCGCCATGCGCTTGCTCGAAGACGCCCACCTTGCGCGGTCCAGCAGCGCTCTCCTCAGTGCCGAACAGCTCCACCTCCATACGCTCCGGTGCCATGTTGGCCGCATTGATGGCGACGAAGGCGTTGACGGCGCGCCTGGAACGCGCGTGAAGGAGGCGCGCAACAACCTCCTTGCCACAGCCGGACGGGCCGGTGATCAATACGCGGCTACCGGTGGGCGCGACCTTGTCGATGGTCTGACGCACCTGCGCCATCGCCGGGGAAAAACCGATCAGTGTTGTGTCGTCGCCCGCACGAGCACGCAATTCGCTGTTCTCGCGGCGCAGACGGAAAGCCTCAAGCGCGCGGCGGATGATCAAGATCAGCCGGTCGGCCTTGAAGGGCTTTTCGATGAAATCGTAGGCACCCTTCTTGATCGCCGACACCGCCGTTTCGATGTTGCCATGTCCGCTGATGATGACAACCGGCAAATCCGGATGGCGCTCTCGAACGATGTCGAGGAGTTCAAGCCCGTCAAGCTTGCTGCCCTGCAGCCAGATATCGAGGATAACGAGGCCTGGACGGCGCGCCTCAATGGCGGCCAACGCACGATCGCTGTCCGCGGCGCTGCGGGTATCGTAGCCTTCGTCGTTCAGAATACCCGCGACAAGTTCGCGGATGTCGCCTTCGTCGTCGACAATCAGAATATCAGACGCCATTCGCAGCCTCTTTCACTTCGTCCTTTCTGGCGGTGCGATTGTCCGCGCCGCCGGTCTCGTCCAACGTCCCTCCAAGACGACGCGGGAACACCAACCGCACGCGAGCGCCGGTTTCCCATCCTTCGCTTTGTGGAGCGTCTTCGAGAATCAATTCACCGCCATGTTCTTCCATCACCTTGTTGACAATCGCGAGACCAAGGCCAGTGCCCTTGGCGCGCGTCGTCATATAAGGTTCGGTGAGACGCATTCGATCGGTTTCGGGAAGGCCACAGCCTGAGTCGGTTACCACAATCTCAACCTTGTCGTCGCCGACTGCCAATGCAATCTGGATATGACCGATCTGCGTATCGCCCACAGGCGCGGCTGGAGAGCTGCCTTCGTCCTCTCCATCACTGCCACGGATCGCCTCTGCCGCATTTTTCAGAATATTGGTCAACGCCTGGCTGACCAAGCGTCCATCACACTCGAGAACAACAGGGTCGTGCGGCAGATCGAGCCGATACTCGATATCCGGATGCCCGACACGCTGAAGGAAAACGGCCTGGCGCAGAACTTCGTTGATCTCAAGCGGCTTCATTGCCGCAACGGGCATGCGAGCAAAAGACGAGAATTCGTCGACCATTCGGCCGATATCGGCAACCTGACGGATGATTGTTGCCGTGCACTGTTCGAAGACCTCCGGATCAGACTTTATTTCCTTACCGTATTTGCGGCGCAAACGCTCGGCCGACAGCTGGATCGGGGTTAGCGGATTCTTGATTTCATGCGCGATGCGGCGGGCTACGTCGGCCCAGGCAGACGTGCGCTGAGCGCGCACGAGCTCGGTGATATCGTCGAACGTCAAGACGAAGCCACCCTGCCCCGAATCCGTTACCTCGCGCGTGATGCGCAGATTGAGCGTGCGGTCCTGACCTTCGCGGGGAATCGTGATCTGCGCCTGTGCCCTGCGTTCGGGGTGCGCTCGGGCATCGGCGACGACGGCTGCCATCTCCGGCGCCGATATAGCGATATCGCGCCCGACCATGCTGGTCTCCGCCCGGCCGAAAAAGCGCGAGGCCGCTCTGTTTGCATGAGTGATGTGGCCTTCATTATCGAGGCCCAGCACACCGGCGCTGACGCCGGACAGCACCGCCTCGGTGAACTGACGACGCTCATCAAGTTGATGGTTCGCCGCAACCAGGTCGTTGCGCTGACTTTCAAGCTGACCGGTCATCCGATTGAACGCGCTGGTCAACATATCAAGTTCATCGCCGGTTTCACCGACATTCACGCGAGCGCGCAGGTCGCCCGCGCTGACACGCTCGGCGGCACGCACAAGCTCGGAAATCGGATCGACGATGCGGTTCGCCGCCCAAAGCCCAAGCCAGATCGCCGCCAGCAGCATGATCAGCGCGAATATCACATAGATCAGAGCAAAGGTGACTTGAAACTGTATACGGCGGCTCTCAAGACTTTCATATTCGTCGACCGCCGCCCGTGTTTCAGCCAGGTGGTCGAGTACCCGCGCATCAACCAGACGTGCGACGTAGAGGTAAGTATCCTCAAGCGCCGGGATCGTCACCAGTGCCCTGACCTGACTGTATTCCTCGATCGTGAAAAGCGCCGCATCGCCCTTTTTTGCCGCTTCGAACAGTTCCGCCGACGGCATTCCGAGCTCAACGCTCCCTCTCGCCTTCGTCAAAATACGGCCATCGGAATTGATCAGATAGGCGCCGTTGAGCGCGCGCAGATGCATCTGGTCCGACACCAGCTGGAAAAAAAGACCGGGATTCGTGGTCATCAGCGACGAACTGCGATTGATGTCGTTAGCCATGGCGAGCGAGTCGCCGCGCAGCACGTGGTGGTGCTCGTTGAGATAGGCCTCGGCTACCGTTTCCGCATTGGAAATGATGAGCTGAACGCGTTCGCTGAACCAGGTATCGAGACCGCGGTTCAGCGTCATCGCCGCAAAGGCGGCCACAATAATGGCCGGCATCACAGCAACGATGGCAAACATGGTCACGAGACGGGCGTGAAGCTTGGCGCCTGTCGTACCGCTGACGCGCGCCATTATCAGACGGATGACGCGCCACGAAATCAGTCCGAAGAGCACGAGAACAATCGTGAGATTGCCCAGCAACAGCACAATCAGAGTGATGCGTGTCGGTGCAAAGGGAGTCAGCCCCGTTAACAGCATGTAGGTGAACGAGCCGAGCAAGACCGCCGCGACGACCAGTCCCACGGATACACCGGCCGAAAAGCCTCGACGGCCTATCAGCTGCCAAAATCGGCCTTCCCAGCTTGCCGATTTATCGATCCGGTCCGTCGTCGCCATGTTGCTTCCCGCGCGGGGTTCAACGCGGGGCCATTTGGCCCCCACGCGGCACCGACCCAGCGGCGGGTTTGCGTCCCGCTGCGTCGAGTCATGTGCCTATTCCGCCACGCTCCCTTGCGGCAGGGCGACATTCTGTATCGGGAAGAGGTACCATTCAACAACAATGTTGCCGGATTACATCACTGTTATATGGCCAAGTAGCCGCTATTTCAGTCCGCGTATGACCTGAATATCAAGTTCACGGATTTTTTTCCGGAGCGTATTGCGATTGATGCCCAGGAGATGAGCCGCCTTGATCTGATTGCCACGCGTAACCGCGAGGCTCATGCCCAGAAGCGGCCGCTCCACTTCCTGCAACAGCCGGTCATAGAGGCCCGGCGGCGGCAGAGCATCGCCATGTGCTGCAAAGATACGGCTAAGTGTCCGCTCAACCGCCACCCCTAGCGGCTCATCGATCGCGGGTTGCTCGACAGATCGCCCAAAATCAGGCTCTGCGAGCTCGGTTTCAAGGATCGACGCCCCGATAATTTCTTCGGTGTAGAGAGCGGCAAGACGACGAACAAGATTTTCCAGTTCGCGAACATTGCCTGGCCAGCGATAGCGCTTCAGCAGCTCCATACCGTCGGCATCGATCGTCTTTGGGGGAAGTCCCTCGTCCTCGGCCTGACCCAGGAAGTGACGAATGAGATCCGGAATATCTTCCGAGCGTTCGCGCAACGGCGGAAGACGGATCGGTACTACGTTCAGCCGGAAGAACAAATCTTCACGAAACAAGCCTTGGTTAATGAGCTGACGCAAGTCGCGATTGGTAGCCGCGACAATGCGGACATCGGTCTTTATCGGCGTGCGGCCGCCCACGGTGGTGTATTCGCCCTGCTGCAAAACACGAAGAAGCCGAGTTTGTGCTTCCATCGGCATATCGCCGATTTCATCCAGAAAAAGCGTGCCGCCTTCAGCCTGCTCGAAGCGACCGGTGGCGCGTTGGCTGGCACCTGTAAATGCGCCCTTCTCATGACCGAAGAGTTCACTCTCGATCAGTTCACGCGGGATGGCGGCCATGTTGACGGCAACAAAGGGGCCATTGCGGCGGCGGCCGTAGTCGTGCAGCGCACGGGCGACCAGTTCTTTACCGGTACCGCTCTCGCCCGAGATCATCACGGTGAGGTCGGTCTGCATAAGACGCGCCAGCACGCGGTAGATATCCTGCATCGCCGGTGAGCGCCCAATCAGCGGAATCTTCTCGTCATCCTCCGGCTGCTGGCGCGCGACGGCCGGCTCGCGCGGCGCGGTCAAGGCGCGATCGACAACACGGATCAATTCATTGAGGTCGAAAGGTTTGGGAAGGTATTCGTAGGCGCCGCGTTCTGCTGCCGTGATCGCCGTCTTCAAGGTGTTTTGCGCGCTCATCACCACGATCGGAAGTTCCGGCCGGACGCGTTTGATACGCGGGATCAGGTCGAAGGCGTTTTCGTCGGGCATCACCACATCGGTGATGATGAGGTCGCCTTCGCCCTGGCTGACCCAACGCCAGAGCGTCGCCGCGTTGCCCGTGGAGCGGACGTCGTAGCCGACCCTGCCAAGCGCCTGGTTGAGCACAGTGCGGATCGCCGCATCGTCGTCCGCAAGGAGAATGGTTCCGCTTGGCATCTATATTCTCCTGTCAGTACGACCGTTCGCCGTCGGCCACGGTCGTACCGGTATGCATGGGCAACAAGACACGGAAAACCGTGCCGCGAGGCAGGCTCTCACATTCAATAATCCCGCCATGATCGCCGATGATCTTGGCGACGAGGGCAAGACCGAGCCCCGTGCCTGAAGATTTAGTGGTCACGAATGGATCGAAGAGATGTTCCATGATGTCGAGCGATACACCGGGGCCGTCGTCGATCACGCAGATCTCGAGCGGCAGGCTGACACGATCGCGGCTACCCGGCATCGAGAGGCGGACGCCGGGCCGATAAGCCGTCGTCAGGACGATCTCGCCTTCAGGTCTTCCGATCGCCTCGGCGGCATTCTTGACCAGATTGAGAAATACCTGGATCAATTGATCCTTGTCGCCCAGTACCGGTGGCAACGAGGGATCGTATTCTTCCGCAATACGAATACCCCTGGCGAAGCCGGTTGCCGCGAGTTGCTTCACATGCCCCAGCACCAGATGGATGTTGACCGGTTCGCGTGGTACCGGACGCTCGTCGGAGAAAACCTCCATACGATCGACCAGCTTGCAGATGCGATCGGTCTCTTCGCAAATCAGGCGGGTCAACGTCTTGTCTTCGGTTGAAGCCGCAAGTTCCAGCAACTGCGCGGCACCTCGGATGCCGGAAAGCGGGTTCTTGATTTCATGAGCAAGAATCCCCGCCATACCCGTGACTGAGCGGGCGGCACCGCGATGTGTCAACTGGCGGTCCATCTTGTGTGCCATGGTCCGAACTTGCAGGAGCAGCAGCACATGACCCGGATACTCTGCGAGTGGTGTCACCTGAATATCGACCTGGCGGTCGCCCATGCGCGGCGTGCCGATCTCGACGCCGTACTCGTTGACCGAAACACCGCGCTCGAAAACCTGTTCGATCAGCGATAGAACAGGGCTGCCGAAGGCAACAATATCGCTCAGCGGGTGCCCGACCAGCATGGCAGAGCTGGCTGCGAAGAATTCCTCGGTGCTGTCATTGACGTACTCAATACAGCTCTCGCGATCGACAAGGATCACAGGGTGCGGAATCGACTTGAGAATGACCGTTGCTTCGGGCGGTGCACCGGCAGAAAAAGATTGTGCGGCCTGAGACATCATGCAGCCTCCCTCGAAGCCGAAACGGATTCACAACGGGCGGCTTCTTCGTAAAACGCGTCGAGTGACCGCCGCACATCGGTGGGATCGTTCATGCGCACGATGGCACCTCTGACGGCCAGCGCTTCTTCTGTGAACCGGCGCGACGCTTCCTGGAGGTACCAGACGAGATGTTTGCGGGCGACGCGCAGGCCCAACGTCTCACCATAGTGGTCAAGCATGTCGCGATAGTGGCCCGTCACGATGATGCGCTGTTCATCCCATGATGGCGCCGGAAGCTTGTTCCCTGTTTTCAGGTAGTGAGCGACCTGCGCGGGAAACCAGGGCCGGCCCTGTGCGCCGCGGCCAATCATTACGCCGTCTGCGCCTGAAGCATTGAGGACCGCGCGAGCGTCTTCCTCACTCGTTATGTCGCCGTTGGCAACGACCGGTATCGACACGGATTTTTTGACTTCGGCGATGAAGTCCCAATCTGCCCTGCCCTTGTAAAACTGGCAGCGGGTACGGCCATGTACCGTCACCATGTGGATGCCGGCGGCCTCGGCACGTCGCGCAAGCTCCGGCGCATTGCGCGTGGCGTCGTCCCAGCCTGTACGCATTTTCAGCGTCACCGGCACCGCGACAGCACCAACGACCGCCTCGATCAGGCTCTCGGCGTGGTCGAGGTCGCGCATCAAGGCCGAACCCGACAGGCCGGTTGTCACCTGCTTGGCCGGGCATCCCATGTTGATATCGACAATGTCGGCGCCGGCCGCCACGGCCAACCTGGCGCCTTCAGCCATCCAGCGCGCTTCGCGGCCTGCCAGCTGGATCACCAGAGGCTCGATTTCGCTGGCGCCTGCTGCCCGGCGCACGACATCCGGCCGCTCACGAACCAGTGCGTCACTGGCGACCATTTCCGAAACAACCAGACCCGCACCCAGCCTGTGCGCCACCCGGCGAAACGGCAAATCGGTAATGCCGGCCATGGGGGCCAGCAAGACCGGGCTCGCCAAGACATGTCTGCCGATGGATATGGTCAAACTTTAGGCACCCAAAGAGATTGCACAAATTTTGTCCAATTTAACTCTCGCCCTTAGTTTCGGCAAGGCAAATCGGCAGTCAGCAAATCCGCTTGCGAAAGGCCCTTCAGGGTGCGAAACGAGCTGACATGGACGTTGTCGCTCTCATAGTGGCGGCCGGGCGCGGCAGCCGCGCCGGACGGGGCGCGCCGAAGCAATACCGCCAACTTGGCGGCGAACCGGTATTGCGCCGGACCCTGGCTGCTTTCACCACGCATCCCGATATCGACGGCATCCTGACCGTGATCCATCCGGACGACAGCGCCGACTACGAGGCGGCTGCAGCCGGGTTGCCGAAGCTGCTGCCATCCTGCACTGGCGGCGACACACGGCAGGCTTCGGTACGGGCCGGGCTTGAGGCACTGGTTGACCGAAAACCGGCCAAGGTCCTGATCCATGACGGGGCACGACCCTTTG
>NZ_JBBECC010000156.1:0-4401 GCF_040882025.1 Parvibaculum sp.
AATGCCGATGACGTGAACATCGTTCTCGATCGCATCGCGCGCCGCTTCCTCCGGTGTTTGAAAAAGCGGGCCCACATCCACGTCGAAGCCGAGGTCGGCAAAAGCCGTGGCGATCACCTTCGCGCCGCGATCGTGTCCGTCCTGTCCCATTTTCACGACCAGCATGCGCGGACGCCGGCCTTCGGCTTCGGCAAAAGCCTCGATCTCCCTGGAAATCTGCATGAAGCCCTCGTCTCCCTCATAGGCTTGCGCATAGACACCCGAGATTGATTTGATCTCGGCACGGTGCCGACCGAACACTTCTTCCATTGCATCGGAAATCTCGCCGACAGTCGCGCGCGCGCGCGCCGCATCGATCGCGAGTGCCAGAAGATTTCCATTGCCTCGGGCACCCTCGGTGAGCGCGGCAAGCGCTGCACGACATTTTGCCTCGTCCCGCTCCGCACGCACCTTCTTCAGGCGCGCGACCTGCGCCTCACGCACCCTGGCATTGTCGATGTCGAGAATTTCGAGCGAGTCTTCTTTCGACAGGCGGTATTTATTGACCCCGACGATGACTTCCTCGCCGCGGTCGATGCGGGCCTGTTTGCGTGCCGCAGCCTCTTCGATCTTGAGCTTCGGCATCCCCGTAGCAACCGCTTTGGTCATGCCGCCAAGCTCCTCGACTTCCTCGATCAGCTTCCAGGCCTCGCTCGCCAGAGAATGTGTGAGGCTTTCCATGTAGTAGGAGCCTCCCAACGGATCGATCACATTGGTGATGCCGGTCTCATGCTGTATGACGAGCTGGGTGTTGCGAGCGATGCGGGCTGAGAAATCGGTCGGCAAGGCGATCGCCTCATCCAGCGCGTTGGTATGAAGCGATTGGGTTCCGCCGAGAATCGCCGCCATCGCTTCGATCGTCGTGCGAATGACGTTGTTGTAGGGGTCCTGTTCAGTGAGCGACACGCCCGAGGTCTGGCAATGCGTGCGTAGCATCGACGATTTCACATCCTTCGGTCCGAACTCGGCCATGATCTTCGACCACAGGAACCGAGCCGCACGAAGTTTCGCCACCTCCATGAAGAAGTTCATGCCGATGGCAAAGAAGAAGGAGAGACGGGGCGCAAACTCATCGACATCGAGACCCGCGGCCAGTGCCGCGCGCACATATTCGCGCCCATCGGCAAGCGTGAAGGCAAGCTCCTGCACCTGCGTCGCACCCGCTTCCTGCATGTGATAGCCGGAGATCGAGATCGTGTTGAACTTGGGCATATGACGGGAACAGAAGCCGATGATGTCGGCAACGATCCGCATCGAAGGCTCGGGCGGGTAAATATAAGTATTGCGAACCATGAACTCCTTCAGAATATCGTTCTGAATGGTTCCCGAGAGTTGGTCCGGCCTCACACCCGCTTCTTCCGCCGCAACGATGTAATTGGCTAAAATGGGAATAACGGCACCGTTCATCGTCATCGACACCGACATTTCATCGAGCGGTATGCTGTCAAAGAGGATCTTCATATCCTCGACCGAATCGATTGCAACGCCGGCTTTGCCGACATCGCCAACGACGCGCGGATGATCACTGTCGTAGCCGCGATGAGTGGCGAGATCGAAAGCAACCGAAAGGCCTTTCTGACCGCCGGCGAGATTGCGCCGATAGAAAGCGTTCGATTCTTCCGCAGTCGAAAAGCCAGCATATTGCCGGATAGTCCATGGACGCCCGACATACATCGTCGCCTGTGGCCCGCGCGTATAAGGAGCAAAGCCCGGCAGCGTATCGACGTTGTAGCCTTCGGTCGCCAGTTGCTCCAGATCGGCAGCTGTATAGAGCGGCTTGACGCCAATGCCTTCCGGTGTTTTCCAGACAAGTGATTCCGAGCCGGCACCTTTGGTTTGCTTGCTGACTGCGGCTTCCCAGTCCTGAAGCGTCTTTTCATCGGCCATCTTGTCTTCACTCGCTCGAAATCTCTCGGAAATTCCCTTGTGGCTATTGTAACATAGCGCCACCGATCCCAAAAAGCGGCTGGAGTATCGGGGAACAGCCGGGCAGGGTCAAACTGCCCGGAAGGATGGGAACGAAGCCACAATTCCGCTGCGTCAGATCGCGCGAAATCGCGTCGGCGCTCTGGTCGCTGTTTGATACATGCCTTACGGTGAGGCTAATCGGATAAGCCGCGCCCCGCATTTGGCGCGATCGGAGAAAATCAAGGGGGAGAATGTCTGTGACCCGAGTTCGTCCAACCGCGCCAGCAATGACAATTGTCGCGCTTTGTCTAATGGCATTTGCGATTGCCGCCTGCAGCGGCGGAGGTGCGGCCCGCAAGCGCGATTCCGAGGGACGCGTGTTGCCGACACTGGCGGAGCAGGATCCGACGGGAACGCTGTATGCAAAATCCGTCAGTGACGCAGCGCGCGGCGAATGCGATGAACGAACCCTTGATGTGCTGACCTGTTTTTCCTATCGCGGGCACGGATATGAAGGCGCTCAAACAGCGCTCGGCCAGTGCCTGATCGCCACAGGCGACAACACCGAAGGACTTGATTGGATACGCCGCGCCGCCGACGCGGGTTGGCCCGACGCACAAAAGCTTCTCGCGCAAATATTGCTTGCCGGAGATGTTGCCACGCGCGACGGCGTGGAAGCAGCCAAATGGGCAAAACTATACAGCCGCAATCCGTCCCTTCTCTCGCTCGGCGTGCAACCCGACCGGAACCTTGCTCTCGCCTTTCAGGGCGAAATCACATCGGAGCAAAACACCGAGGCGGACAGGCGCGTCGCCGCATGGGTGCCGCGTTACTGGGCCCCGACGAGTCAGGTTGACCAGCGTGTGCAGCGTAGCTGCGAAGTCGAGGGTCGCCGCCCTCCGCCCGCGCGCCAGGATGTGCCGCTCATAACGGTGCCGGAGGTCTACTAGGAGCCGTCTGTAGCGCATCTTCGAGACGGGCGCGGCGCAGCCATTTCGGGGCGCAATACCGGCCGTTTTTCGCCCGGAATGTCGTATTCAGGGAAACTTTACCTCCCTCCCGTAAACCTCGTAGCACGTGGGGTTCTAACCTGGGGGAGGAGCCCCGTTCAGATGCCCGGCACGCCAACGGACATGAAACCATCCGCGGGGATCGAGGTGAGGCCCGCACCATCGTCCTTCGACAGCGTCTCCGGAAGCGGTGCCCTGCCGGAAGCGGATGCCCGTGCCCGCCGCATTCGTCTCGAGCTTTACCGCTCGGTGATGAAAACCTTCCGCACACTCCCCGTCTATTTTCCGGCTATCGTGGGTGCGGTCGCTATCGCCTTCGAATCCGTCGCGCCCGTCGCCGTCATCGTCGTATGGTGGCTTGTCATAGCGGCGATACACATCGAATACGCGATTTTCCAGAAGCGTTTTTTTGCGGCCGACGAGAACACGACGGACCCGGAGCCGTGGATAACAGCAACGGCAATCCGCTATTGGATCACAAACATCGTCTGGATCGGCCTCATCCCGCTCTTCTGGCAAGCCGATGGCAACATCCAGAACCTTGCCATCCTGATGATTTTCGTCCTTCACGTTGTAGTGTCGACGCAGACGGCGTTTCCCGTCGCAGCGCTGTTGATTGCATCGACGCTGCCGGTCATGACGGCTGTTGTTGTTGTCGGCATCTCCACCACCGAGCAGACGTTCGTGGCCATCGGCCTTGCCTGCATTCCCACTTATCTTTACCTGGCGCGTATCGCACAACAACAAAGAGCTGCGGCGACGGAAACGCTCGAACTGCGCTTCCGAAACAACGACCTTATTCTCGACCTGGAACGCGCGCACGACATGTCGGAAACGGCACGCCTTCAGGCAGAAGAAGCGAACGCGCAACTGCTGCGCCGCGAACACCACTTTCGCGCGCTGGTCGAAAACGCCTTCGATGTTGTGCTGGTCACCAATGAGGACGGCATTATTCAATATGCATCGCCCGCAGCCGGGAAAATCGGCATCCCGCCCGACGCGCTGGTGGGCCTCAACGGCATCGACCTCCTGTCGCCGGAACAGCAGGAAACACTGCGCCAGGATGCCATCGACGCCGATGGCGCGGCGCCATCGCCAGCCCGTACCTACGAACTCGTTATACCCCGATATGAAAACGACAAGACCATTTGGGTCGAGGCAACGATCACCAACCTGCTCAGGGACGAAAACGTCCGTGGTTTTGTCGTCAACCTCCGCGATATCACACAGCGCAAGCGCGCTGAAACCGAGCAGCGAAGTCAGTTCCAGGTCCTTCAGGCTCTCGCGACCGGCTTGACACTCGATGAGGTAATGTCACTTCTGGCGCTGGGCGCGGAAGAGTCGAACCCGGGCGCGCGCGCCGCTGTCTTTCTGCTCGACGGCGACGAGAATCTCATCACCTGCGCCGCGCCTAACCTGCCGGCTGACTTCGCCGAATGGGTCG
>NZ_JBBECC010000156.1:4501-8118 GCF_040882025.1 Parvibaculum sp.
AATCTCATCACCTGCGCCGCGCCTAACCTGCCGGCTGACTTCGCCGAATGGGTCGCCATATTCTGGAAGGAACAAAGGACACGTGGCTTCGGTACCATGGCGCGGGCCGGTCAGAAAATTATCACCACGGATCTGCAGAACGAACGCCATGGCAGCGGTATGGCGCCCTATATGCGCAAAGCGGGCATTCAAACCATCTGGTTCCAGCCCATCATGTCTCGCAACGATCGCGTCGTCGGCGCCTTTGCCATGTATTTCCCGGACGCCCGGGAACCAGGCAGATGGGAAGACGCCTATCTGCTTGGTGCCGCGCATCTGGCGGGAATCGCCATCGAGCGCCGCCAGGCCGAGCGGGGACTGAAACAGGCGACCGAGAGCGCCGAAATGGCCAACCGCGCCAAAACCAAGTTCCTGGCCAACATGAGTCACGAGCTACGCACACCGCTGAACGCGATCATCGGCTTCTCCGAAATCATGCGCGACGGGATGTTCGGCCCGCTCGGCAATGAGCGCTATCGGGAATATGCGGTGGATATCCACGATAGCGGACGGCACCTGCTCAATGTCATCGACGATATTCTCGATATCTCGAAGATCGAAGCCGGCCGCTACGCCATCGAAGAACAGGACGTCGACCTCGCAGACGTCCTGCACTGGTCCGCCGAGATGATGCGGGCCCGAACGATGGACAAGAAGCAAAAGGTATCGCTCGGCCTCCCCGACAACATGCCGCGCATCTGTGCCGATCAGCGAGCCATGCGGCAGATCATGCTGAACCTGCTGTCGAATGCAGCGAAGTTCACGCCTGCGGAAGGGAGGATCGATGTCGCGGTCGGTTTGACGGATACCGGCGATCTCAGTGTTGCCGTATGCGACACGGGGATCGGCATTCCAGCCGACAAACTGGGCGAAGTGATGGAACCCTTCGGCCAGGTCGACGACACCAACGCCCGCCAGCATGGCGGTACCGGTCTCGGCCTGCCGATCACCAAATCGCTGATCGAGATGCATGGCGGTGATTTCCGCCTCAAAAGCACCGTCGGCGTCGGCACAACGGCGACGATGATATTGCCCGCATCGCGTCTCATATGGACGGAAAAAAGCGAAGCCGCCGCCCGCTAGACGTCGGCGACCTCGCTCAACCGGTTCTATTCGGCCGCTTTTTTCTGCCGCTCGCTGGCACCGATAAAGCCGAACAGATGCCCCCCAACCTTGCGCATCTGGATTTCTTCCGAACCTTCGGTAATCCGGTAGCGGCGGTGATGGCGATAGATATGCTCGAACGGCTTGTGGCGCGAATAACCCATGCCGCCATGCACCTGAATAGCGAGATCCGCCGCCTGACAGACAAGCCGGTTTGCGCGATAGTTGCACATCGACACCTTGTCGGAGAGATAGCGCGCGACGTCCTTCTTTGACATCTGATCCATCTGCCATGCCGTCTTGTAGACGAGGTTCCGGATCATCTCGCATTCCGTATGCGCTTCGATCAGCGGGAACTGTATCGCCTGGTTGGCGGCCAGCGGCTTGCCGAAGGGCTTGCGCTGCTTGGCGTATTTGACGCTCTCGTTGATACAGAACTGCGCTGCACCGACGCCAGATGCCGCCTGGCGAATGCGGTTCTCATGCACGAAGTGCTGCGCGAGTTCGAGCCCACGCTCGGGATCGCCCAGAATTGAATCTTCCGGCACCCATACATTGGTGAAGGAGACGCGCGGATGATCCGTCGGCATGTTGAAGGTCCAGAGATATTCCTCGATCTTGACGCCGGGCGTATCCGTCGGAACGATAAAACAGGTAATGCCCAGCGGGTCGCCGTCCTGCCCGCTGGTGCGCGCGAACACGAAGTCATGCGTCGCGACATGCATGCCCGTGTTCCACATCTTCATCCCGTTGATGACCCAGCCATCCTTGCCGTCGCGCTTTTCACGGCGGCCCCGCGTTTCCATCCAGGTCGCGTCCGAGCCATGCTCGGGCTCGGTCAGGCCGAAAGCGACGCGGACCGAACCGTCAAGTGAACCGGGAATGAATGTCTTCCGTTGCTCTTCGGTACCGAAATCACGAAACATCAGCACGGTCGGAAAATTGCCGACGACGGACGTTTCGTTCTGGAGGTCGTTGAAGAGGCCAAGGCCCTTGGCCGCCAGATGCTCGCGGATGACCGCCATACCGAGATTGGTACCGTCCTTGCCGCCATACTCCTTGGGCAACGCGTAACGCAAATGCCCCGCCTTGTCCGCAAGCTTGCGCATCTGGCCGAGCAGCGCCTCCCAGTCGTGGCGCGGCAGGCCCTGATTGTCCCAATCGGTGCGCGCATGCTCACGGCGATGATCGAAAAAACGCTCGTTATCGTCCCGCGCTTGCAGCGGCTTGATCTCCTTGTCGATGAAGTCGTCAAGCACATGGAGATAGTCGATGATCTCCTTGGGGATCGTGAAATCCATATTGTCCTCCCGGGGGTGTCGCCGGCCTCTGACGGGCCTGATGGCAAATGTCCATGATCGTCACTATAGACCGCGGTCCAGTATCGGAAAGGGCCTCCGGGCGCGGCTCGAAAGCACAACCGCCCGGACGCTGCGGAAGGCGTGGCAATATTTTCCGTTAATAATTTGTCTGCCTAACGTGTTGCCCAGCCACAAGATTTAGCCGTGAACGAAGACGGAAGACGAACAGGTCAGCGATTCGGACCCGGTTCGTTCGCCCAATATTCCTGTGCTTAAAGCAGGGTCGGTTAACGGCGGCACGTCCTTGCCTTTGGCTTCTTTTGCTCCGAAGGTGCGCCTTGAAAACATGAGTATCCCGTCCGTCCCAATATCCACCCGCCACGCTCGCGACGGCCTTGCCGAGCGCCGCCGCGTTACCGCGGTGCTCGGTCCCACCAATACGGGCAAGACCCACCTCGCCATCGAGCGAATGACGGGTCACGAGACCGGCATGATCGGTCTGCCGCTGCGCCTGCTGGCGCGCGAGGTCTATGATCGCGTGGCGAAGGTAAAGGGTCAGCGCCATGTGGCATTGATCACCGGCGAAGAGAAAATCCTCCCGCGCGATGCCCGCTATTTCATCTGCACTGTCGAAGCGATGCCGCTCGACCGGCCGGTCGAGTTTCTGGCCGTCGATGAAATCCAGCTCGCGGCCGACCGCGAGCGCGGCCACACCTTCACAGACCGCCTCCTCCGCGCGCGCGGCCTGTCCGAAACCATGATGCTCGGCTCCGAAACCGTTCGCGGCCTGATCCAGAAACTGTTGCCGGAGACGCATTTCATTGTCCGGCCGCGCTTGTCCGAGCTGTCGTGGACGGGACCGAAAAAGCTCACACGCCTGCCGCCCCGTTCGGCCGTGGTCGCCTTTTCGGCCGATCGGGTTTACGCAATCGCCGAGTTGATCCGCCGTCAGCGTGGCGGCGCGGCGGTCGTCATGGGTGCACTTTCGCCGCGCACCCGCAACGCGCAGGTGGCGCTCTACCAATCGGGCGAGGTCGATTTTCTGGTCGCGACCGACGCAATCGGCATGGGCCTCAACATGGATGTCGACCATGTCGCCTTTGCTGCAACCCAGAAATTCGACGGTCACCAGCACCGCGCCCTTCATGTGGCCGAATTGGCGCAGATTGCCGG
>NZ_JBBECC010000156.1:8218-16347 GCF_040882025.1 Parvibaculum sp.
TGGCTCGCGCGCCAAATTGCCCGCCTCGACCGGGCAGACGGTGAGATTGACACGCTGACGGCCCGCATCGCCCATATCCGCACCTGGACCTATGTGGCGAACCGGCCGGACTGGCTTAACGATCCTTCTCATTGGCAGGAGCGCGCGCGTGCGATAGAGGATAGGTTGTCGGATGCATTGCACGAACGTCTGACGCAGCGGTTCATCGACCGCCGCACCAGTGTCCTGATGAAGCGTCTGCGCCAGAACGAGGATTTAATGGCGGTTGTTAACGGTGACGGCGAGGTTTTGGTCGAAGGCGAGCATGTCGGCCGCCTTCAGGGATTCGTCTTCCTTCCCGATCCGCAGGCCGATGGCGAACAAGGGCGCGTGCTGCGTGCGGCCGCCGAGCAGGCATTGGCAGGCGAGATCGCGGATCGCGCTCAACGACTATCTGCGGCGCCGGACTCGGATATTTCCTTGTCCGATCACGGACGGATCGTCTGGGCCGGTCATTCGGTCGCCTGCCTGAAGCCGGGCGCAGAACCGCTGAAGCCATCCGTGGAGTTGATCGCCAACGAAGAATTGAATGGCACGTTGCGCGAAGCCGCGCAGGCTCGCCTCGATGGCTGGATCGCGATGCATATCGCAAACGTCCTCGCGCCGCTGGTTGCGTTGCGCGATACCGTCGACATAGAGGGACTTGCCCGCGGCGTTGCCTTCCGCCTGACCGAAAATCTTGGATCGATGAAGCGCGAGTCGGTAGCCGAGGACATTCGCACGCTCGATCAAGCCGCGCGCGGCCAGCTGCGCAAGCACGGCGTCCGGTTTGGTGCCCATTCGATCTTCATGCCGGCACTGTTGAAACCGGCGCCGGCACGCTTGTTGATGATACTGTGGGCGCTGACACGCAAGGATACCGAAGACGCGTTTGCCGATCTGCCGCAACCGCCCACACCCGGCCTGACATCTGTCTCCGCCAATCCATCGGCCCCGCAGGGCTTTTACGAGGCATTGGGCTTCCGCGTTTGCGGCGGTCGCGCCGTCCGGCTCGACATGCTGGAACGTATTGCCGATCTGATCCGGCCCGTGATCGCCGCCCGCACCTACAATGGCGGCTTTGTGGTGACACCCGAGATGATGTCGTTGGTCGGTTGTTCGGGCGAGGAATTCGCCGGCCTGCTACAGGGCCTTGGATATCGTTCGCAACGTGAAACCATCGTGCCGCGCGCCACCAGTCCGGCGGAATCGGAAACAGCCGGAGCGTCAAGCGCGGCGTCGGGCGGCACGCCGCCGCAAACGACCGCGGAGGCGGCGCTTGCAGCCATCGTTGACGCGATTGCGGCGCCAGCAATCGACCCGGCAATCGCGTCGACGGCGGAGGCACAGTCAGAGGAGGTGTCGGCCACTTCGGATGGCACCGATCAAGCCGGGGCCGAGACGTCTTCCGAGGAACCGGCGATTTCGACAAGCGCAGTTGAGCTCGAAATCTGGCGGCCGGTCCGTCGTAGGCCGGAAGGCAAGCCTGCGCGAAGAAGACAGCCGAACAAGCCGAAGACTGAAGCAGGCGAGAAGCTGGTCGAAGCACGCCGCGAGCATCACAGAAAGCCGAAACGGAAACCGGACGAACGTGGTGAGCGGCCTGCCCAGGGTCCACGTCCGGACGGCGGATACCGCGAACCGCGCAAGTCGCGCGATCGCGAGCCCGATCCGGATTCGCCCTTTGCCGCGCTGGCCGTGCTCAAAGAGCGCGCCGGCGGCAACTGATCCCACGATGGAAGACGCCGCCGGACAGCCCGGTCAGCGCATCGACCGCTGGCTATGGTGCGCACGCTTTTCAAAGAGCCGTTCTGTTGCATCGGCGCTCGTTCAGAGCGGGCGTCTGCGCATCAATGGCGAACGCATTTCGAAGGCGAGCCGAAATGTGCGCCCCGGCGATGTTCTCACTTTCCCGTTGGGACCCCATATCAGGGTCATCGAGATTGTGTCGTTGGGATTACGGCGCGGTCCGGCATCTGAGGCCGCCGCTCTTTATCGAGATTTGGAGCCGCGGCCGGCACGGGAATCCACAAACGCACCGACCAAGCTTCCCACAGGGCGTCTACCCGGCGCGGGTCGCCCGACCAAAAAGGAACGGCGGCGGACAGACGCGCTGAAGGAGGATGAATAGTTTTACAAATTTTTATGTATTTGAAAATTTCTTCCACACAGTATAAGTAAAATATCATGCTCACCGCCATCAAATCGTTCCTTCTTGGACCGGCCGAAAACACCCTTCCCAAGTTCGATGATCTTCAGATCGCCGTCGTGGCGCTGCTTGTCCGGGCAGCGACGACAGATGCCGATTTTCGCGACGACGAACGGCTCGCCATCCGGCGTATGACGGCCGACGCCTTTGGCCTCTCGCCGTCGGATGTCGACACGCTGGTGGCGGCAGCCGAAGGCGAGGAAGCCCGGATGATCGATCTGCACAAATGGGCGCAGGCGATCAAACGCGGTTACGACGAGGCCGAACGCATCCGGTTGATCGAGAAGATGTGGGAGATCGTCTATTCCGACGGCGTTCTGGATGACTACGAAGCCAATCTGTTGCGGCGCGTCGCAGGCCTGATATACGTTCCCGACCGCGAATCCGGCGAGGCACGGCAACGCGTCCTGGCGCGGCTCGGATTGCCGGAGCGGACCTCGCGCGCGCCGGAAACTTGAAAGGACCGCGCGAGATTCGCGCGAGTGGAGACTGCGATGACCTATATCGTGACCGATGCATGCATACGCTGCAAATACATGGACTGTGTCGAGGTCTGCCCCGTGGACTGTTTCTACGAGGGCGAAAACATGCTGGTCATCCATCCCGATGAATGTATCGACTGCGGCGTCTGCGAACCGGAATGCCCGGCCGAAGCCATCAAGCCGGATACCGAGCCCGGCCTCGAGAAATGGCTCGAACTCAACACCGAATATGCGTCGAAATGGCCGAACATCACCATCAAACGCGACCCGCCGGCCGACGCTGAGGAATGGCAGGGCGTCGCGGGCAAGTTCGACGAACATTTCAGTCCCGAGCCGGGCGAAGGTGATTGACCCCTTTCGGCTGGCGAGTCTGCATTCTAGTCCCGATTTGAAACAAGAACTTCGGCCTGCAGACGTGTCTTTCTGCGGGCAATCATCGCAGTTTACCGCCAAAACATGCACCAATCAGGTGGATTGGGGCTCTATCTCCCTGTGTTAACTGTCTTTTTGCCGCACCGCCTTCCAAGAGGGGGGTTTTTGTGTTATATATATCGCACAGCGAAATGCCGCGAATACGGACGCGAGAAATGAGCTAGCGGCACAACCCCACGTTGAAGACGCGAAGGTTGTTGTTTTGTACCTCGTCACCTTGTGCCGCTTTGCCAGCCGGAAAGGTAGGGCTGAGGGGGGCAACTGCTGGCAGTAAGCGGCTTGGTTGGCTGCGGTGGGCCCATTGGCGAGAAACAGTGTCATCCACGGGAGTCGGCCGCAGCGTATGGCGGTCGGGGAATGGGGCCGGAAGCGACTTTCGGCCCGAGATATTTGACGGCCTCTTCATGGAGACCCGAGAAGCCCGGGTGAATGTGGTTGTCCGTAGAGCATCGATATTCAAGGCCCGGCAGGGAAGGCATCGTGTCCCTCGTCCGGCCCCGGTTATGAAAGGCTGGGTATAGGAAAGGCCATGGCGAGCAAAGTGACAAAATCCTCCAAATCCACGAAGTCCAAATCGGCAACCAGAGGCGCTGCGAAAGCCGCAAACGCCAAGACCACGGCGACCAAGGCGAAGGCCAGGGCAAAACCCGCCGCCAAGGCAAAGCCGGCGGCTGCGAAGAAATCGACAGCGAAAGCCGCCAAGCCGGCCGCCAAGCCGAAGACAAAAAGTGTGGCCGCCAAACCCGCGAAGGTGAAGGCGAAAGCCGCGCCTGCCAAAGCGCCCGCCAAAAAGGCCGCGCCCAAGGCAGCCGCGAAGAAAGCAGCCAAACCCAAACCCGAACCCGCGAAGGCGCCGCCGCCGAAGAAAACGCCGCCCAAGATGGCCAATGCCGCCAGCAAGCTGATGGAAGCGGCAAAGAGCCGCGCCGAAAAGGTGCGCAAGACCGAAGCGGCCGAACGGGAAGCCACGGCAAAGCGCGCCAGGGCGGAAGCGGCGAAGCCCGCGAAAGCGGAAGCGCCGAAGGAGCCCGCAAAGCCCGCGGCGCCGCGCGCCAACTTCAAGGCGAAGGAATACGTCGTCTATCCGGCTCACGGTGTCGGCCAGATACTCGAAATCGAAGAGAAGGAAGTCGCCGGCCACCGGCTCGAACTCTTCGTCATCAACTTCGACAAGGAGAAGATGACGCTGCGCGTACCGACCAACAAGGCGGGCGCGGTGGGCATGCGCAAGCTGTCCGATACCGGCGTCGTCGATTCCGCGATCGAAACGCTTCGCGGCCGCGCCCGCATCAAGCGCACGATGTGGAGCCGCCGCGCCCAGGAATACGAAGCGAAGATCAATTCCGGCGACCTCATCTCGATCGCTGAAGTTGTCCGCGATCTCTATCGCTCCGAACGTCAGCCCGAGCAGTCCTATTCCGAGCGTCAGCTCTACGAAGCCGCGCTCGACCGGATGGCGCGGGAAGTGGCGGCGGTCGAACGCATCGGCGAAGATGCGGCGATCGAGCGCGTCGAACAGGCACTGCAAGGCACGCCGCGCGGCGGCGACAAGACGCCCAAGGACGGCGAGGCGAGCGAAGCGGCCTGATACGGCGGAACCTGTGGAATAAGTAACGAAAGGCCCGGTTTTAATGCCGGGCCTTTTTTGTTTTCCCGCCCATTTCTGGCCATGAAGTATCGCTACAAGAGCATCGACCTGCATTTCCGGTGTTGATCCGGGACGATGTGCCGGCCGTAGCAAGGTTGCCAACCGAAACGACGGATGTGCGAAAGCACGCCGCGCAACGGAGGAGTAACTGAGATGCCTCACACTGACACACCCGAAACCCAACGCGCCAACCGCCGTTTCATGCGCCGCGCGATGACCGTACCGCTGCTCGACAGGGAAACCGAATTCGATCTCGCGCGGCGCTGGAGGGAAAAGGGCGATGAACAGGCGCTGCATCAACTGACATGCGCCTATATGCGCCTCGTGATTTCGCTGGCCACACGCTTTCGCAATTACGGACTTCCCTATGGCGATCTCGTCCAGGAAGGCAATGTGGGCCTGATGCAGGCCGCCGCCCGCTTCGAGCCCGAGCGCGGCGTGCGCTTCTCCACCTACGCAAGCTGGTGGATTCGCGCGGCAATTCAGGACTACATCCTGCGCAACTGGTCGATCGTGCGTACCGGCACGACAGCCGCGCACAAATCCCTGTTCTTCAACCTGCGCCGCCTGCGCGCGCTGATCGACAGCGGCACACGGCAGAACCTGCGCCACGAGGACCGGATATTCATCGCGCGGCGTCTGGGGGTCGGCGTCGACGATGTCGAAACCATGGATGCGCGGCTGATGGCGGGCGACCGTTCGCTCAACGCCACGCTGTCCGACGGAACCTCCGAGGACAACACGGCGGAATGGCAGGACATGCTGCCTTGCGACCGACCGCAGCCGGATGAGGAAGTCATGGAACAGCATGACGGCGCGTGCCGGTCGCGCTGGATTGCCGAAGCGCTTGAGGAGCTCAACGAACGCGAACTGCTCATCATCCGCGAACGGCGCCTGCGCGACGAGGCGCTGACGCTCGAAACGCTCGGCGCGCAACTCGGAATTTCCAAGGAGCGCGTGCGGCAGATCGAACATCTGGCCCTGAAGAAGATGCGGACCTCGCTGCTCAGCAAGGTGCCCGATCCGGAAGCCGCCGGCCTGCTCGGCTGACGAACCCTCTACTCGGTAACAAGCTTGACGCGCATGCCGGGGCGCGGTTCCTCGCCCGCACCAAGCCCGTTCAGAACGCGAAAGCGGTCGGTCTGATATTCCGAATAGGCCATGCGCCGGCCAAGCGACACCGCCGTGTCGCCCGCCCTGACGGTAACGACGCGCAGACGCAGCGGCTTCACCGCAGCAGCTTCCGAGGCCGACAGCTTGCGGAAGCTCATCACCATTTCCTGCAGCGCGGCGTCATGGCGCGTACCCGTCTGCGTCAACGTACCCACCAGAAAACGGTAGACCCGGTCCGGCGCAAATTCGATCACGACCAGCCTTGCATTGTAGTCGTTGATCCGCGTCGTCGCTGTCGCCGCATTCATGCCGTTGATCTTGAGCCGCTGCAATCTGGAGAGCTGCGTGCCTTTCGCCCATTGGTTTGTCAGGTAATGCCCGATTTCGACGCTGGCGTCTTTTTGTCCCATATCGAACTTCGCCAAACTTCGATCGGGGCCCTGCACCACCACCACGGCCGGTGAATTGGTGATAACGAAGCCAGGCGGCGCCTTGAAGGCAAACCTCAGCTTCGGATGCAGAAAATCGCGGTCGCGTACAATCCCGTCTTCCGGGCGGTCGCCATAAAGCATCCCGTTGAGTGCTTTCAGATATGTATCGCGGTTACGCTCGCCCGTAGCCGGTGTTGCGCCCGCGTCACGGGCATGGGAGCGGGCGGCATCGACGCGTGACGCGGTCGCCGGATGGCTGGCCAGCCAGTTGTTTCGCGTCGCATCCTGCGGCAGGTTCCTGACCCGCGCTTCGAGCGCATCCTGCGCGCCCATGGTTTCGAGAAAGTCGGCGACGCCGAGCGGATCGTATCCGGCCCCCACCAGGTACCGGATGCCGAGCATGTCGGACTCGAATTCCTGATCGCGCGAATAGCCGGCGAGAAAGCCCTGCCCGCCGAGGCCGATGGCCTGGCTCGCGGCCTGATTGCCGATCACCGCGCCCAACACCGCCCCCAGCAGCGTCGTACCTATCGCCGCCGTCTGGCGCTGGGCCGAATGACGCGCCGCGACATGGCCCATTTCGTGACCGATGACGCCGGCAAGCTCCGCTTCGTCATTGGCAAGCGCCATCAACCCGCGCGTCACATAGACATAGCCGCCGGGCAGTGCGAATGCATTGACGACAGGGCTGTCCAGGACGGTGACGTGGTACTGTCCGTTGGGAATATTTGTGGCACGCGCGACCCGCGTCGCGATACCCGCCACATAGCCGCCAAGTTGCGCGTCGGGATAGGCACCGCCAAAGGCTTCGAGAATTTTCGGATGGGCCTCGGCGCCAACTTTCGCCTCCTGCTCCACCGACATCAACGGGGCGATTTGCCGCTCGCCGGTCGCAGGATTGGTCGTGCAGGCGGCAGCGGAGAAAAGCAGCACCATCAGGGCAGATATGGTCGCCCCCATACGCACGATCCGTCCACCGCGTTCTGTCATTTCGCCCTTCATGGCATTTCATCCAGCAATTCGATTTGTTCGGGATGCGTGAGCGTGATTTCAGGACCGTTGTAACGGCCGAGCCATCCGCGCACCCGCACCCGCCGGCCCACGAGTCCCGACGGACCGTCGGTCTGTTCGAGCAGCACACTCCATATCCGGTCGTCGAGAAAAAGCCTAGCGTCCCCCGGCGCAACTGTCACCGTGAAGTCGTCCTGCCAGTCTTGGCCGAAATTGAGATAGATCCGTCCGCGAATAACGGCGGCGGAGACCACGACACCCTCGACAAGTTCGAACCCGCCGTGAAGCCGCGCGAGCGTCGCCGTATCGTCCGCGGCACGGACCGCATAAAAGGGATCGGCCCAGATGCCACGCCGCGCTTCGCGTGCCTCGCGCTCGGCAGCGAGAAGCTCGGCGGCGCAGGCGCGGTTGTCGCGGAACGTATAGACACGCGCCAGCCCGCGCCGCAGCATTTCTTGCTGCAGCCACAGGACCTCGCCGTTCTCGTCGACGGCAAAGACATGGGCGAGGATGCGGCCGTGCCGGTCTTCGTGGCTGCCGCCATGGCGAAGCGCGACAGGCTTGTCGAGCGCAAGCGCCGACAGGGTGGAATATGCGTCCCCGGCAAGCGGCCAGGCCTTGAAATTCGCTCGCCCCAGCGGCAGCTTCGGCGCCTGAATGCCGGTGAAGCGAACCTGCCGGCCATTGTCGAGAACGAGCGTGTCGCCATCGACGATCTCGACCGCGCGCGCCCGATCGCCCGGCTCAAGTTCGCAAGCCGCATGCGCCGCCGCCGGAACGACGAG
>NZ_JBBECC010000157.1:0-16336 GCF_040882025.1 Parvibaculum sp.
TCGCGATGGAAGAGAAGCTCCGCTTCGCCATCCGCGAAGGCGGGCGCACCGTCGGCGCAGGCGTCGTCTCTAAAGTGTTGAAGTAAGGCTTGCCGCGCTCGCGGTGAGGCTTAGGAGTGTAGCTCAACTGGTAGAGCACCGGTCTCCAAAACCGGGGGTTGGGGGTTCGAGCCCCTCCACTCCTGCCAGGCCTCGGTCAAGGGGCAGGCAGGTTGGAACCGGTGAGGTGGCGATATCGGATTTCCGATGAAGCTGAGAGGCAATTGGTAGGAAAAATGGCGAAGACCAATCCACTCGAGTTTCTTCAGGAAGTGCGGGCAGAGACCAAAAAGGTCACTTGGCCAACGCGACGCGAGACGGTCATCACCACGGTGATGGTGTTCATCATGGTTGCGCTGGCAATGGTGTTCTTCTTTCTGGCAGACACGGCGCTGAGCTACGTCGTTTCGCTCGTGCTCGGATTCGGCGGCAATTGAGGATGCGAGGCTTCGTGCCTCTTCGGATTTAAATATGGCCAAACGCTGGTACATCGTTCACGCCTACTCGAATTTCGAGAAGAAGGTTGCCGAGTCGCTCAGAGAGCAGGCCGAGCAGCACGGGCTCTCGGATCAGTTCGAGGAAATTCTTGTCCCGACCGAAGAAGTAGTCGAGGTGCGGCGCGGGCGGAAGATCAACGCCGAGCGCAAGTTCTTTCCCGGCTATGTGCTGGTGAAGATGGAGATGACGGACGAGGCTTATCACCTTGTCAAGAATACGCCGAAGGTGACGGGCTTTCTCGGCGCGGACAACAAGCCGCAGCCGATCAGCCAGGGTGAAGTCGACCGCATCCTGCATCAGGTGCAGGAGGGTGTTGAGCGACCGAAGCCCTCGATCACTTTCGAGATCGGCGAGCAGGTTCGCGTCGCGGACGGACCTTTCGCCTCGTTCAACGGTTTCGTCGAGGAAGTCGACGAAGAGAAGGCGCGGCTCAAGGTAGCCGTGTCGATTTTCGGCCGGGCGACCCCGGTCGAGCTCGAATATGCGCAGGTGGAGAAGCTCTAGGGCTTCAACCCGTCTCGTGCTCTCGTGGGAGGCGTATCGGACGAAACAACCGATACGCTGCTGACCACTAACCCAAAGAGCCGGGGATGTCCGGCAGGGGAAAGACATGGCGAAGAAAATCGAAGGCTATATCAAGCTGCAAGTGCCGGCAGGCGCGGCAAATCCGTCGCCGCCCATCGGCCCCGCGCTCGGCCAGCGCGGTCTCAATATTATGGAGTTCTGCAAGGCGTTCAACGCAGCGACGCAGAAGATGGAACAGGGAATGCCGATCCCGGTCGTCATTACCGCCTATTCGGACCGCTCGTTCACCTTCGCGATGAAGACGCCGCCGGCGTCCTACTTCCTGAAGAAGGCGGCGAAGATCACGTCGGGCTCGAAGACGCCCGGCCGCGCAAGCGCCGGCAGCGTGACACTGGGTCAGTGCCGTGAGATCGCCGAGGCGAAGTTTGTCGATCTCAACGCCAATGATCTTGATCAGGCGACGAAGATTATTGCTGGTTCCGCCCGTTCCATGGGCCTTCAGGTGGTGGAGTGAGCGCGATGAGCAATTCAGCAGGCAAACGTATTACGAAGGCCCGTGAGGGTGTCGATCACAAGAAGGCCTACGGGCTTGGCGAAGCGGTGAAGCTCGTGAAAGAACGTGCGACCGCGAAGTTCGACGAGACGATCGAAGTCGCGATCTCGCTCGGCGTCGATCCGCGCCATGCAGACCAGATGGTTCGCGGTGTTGTGGCGCTGCCGAATGGTTCCGGCCGTACGGTTAGGGTTGCGGTGTTCGCGAAAGGCGACAAGGCGGATGCAGCCAAGGCTGCCGGTGCCGACATCGTCGGTGCCGAAGATCTCGCCGAAATCGTGCAGTCGGGCAAGATCGACTTCGACCGCTGCATCGCAACGCCGGACATGATGCCGCTGGTCGGCCGTCTCGGCAAAGTGCTCGGTCCTCGCGGCCTGATGCCGAACCCCAAGGTCGGCACGGTGACGCCGGATGTCGCCGAGGCGGTGAAAGCCGCGAAAGGCGGCGCGGTTGAGTTCCGTGTCGAGAAGGCGGGCATCGTTCATGCCGGCGTCGGCAAGGCGAGCTTCACCGAGGAACAGATTCTCGGCAATGTGCGCGCGCTGGTCGATGCGGTGCAGAAGGCGAAGCCGGCCGGTTCGAAAGGCACGTATATAAAGCGCATTGCGCTCAGTTCGACCATGGGCCCCGGCGTCAAGGTCGAACCGCAAAGCGTGACCGCCTAGGGCGGCATAAGAGTTTCCGTTCGCGGTCTCATTGCGAGGCTGTGAACGGCAAGTGCGGACGGGACGTGTGGTCACTTCGGCGGCGAGCCGGAGTGGCTACGCCATCGTCCGTTCACCTGTCCGAGACTGCGGGCGCCGAGGTTCCTTCGGGAACCGACGCTTAATCGCCAATCAAGACGGCGGCCGGCAATAGGCGGGAGTTTGAACGGTTTCATGGGGCCTTTCGGGCTTATGAGATCGGTTGGAACCCGGGACGACAGGCAAGTGAGCGCCGTTCGACAAAGGCGCGAGGCTTGACCGCCCCGCGTCCGCTTCGAGCGGTAAACGCCAACGGCGGCGGAGAGACGGGTGATGTGCCCGTTCCGAAGTCGCCCCTGAGTGCATGAGGGTTTCATGCGCACGGAGAGAGAAAGTGGACAGAGCTGAAAAGTCAGAGCTCGTGACGGAACTCAACGGCGTGTTTTCGACCGCCGCTGTGGTCGTCGTCGCCCACTACAGCGGTCTCACCGTGAACCAGATGTCCGATCTGCGTTCGCGGATGAACAAGGCCGGAGCTTCGTTCAAGGTAACGAAGAACCGGCTCGCGAAGCTCGCTCTGGACGGCACCCCGATGAACGAGATCAACGATCTCTTCGCGGGGCCGACGGCGATCGCCTATTCGAACGACCCGGTTGCTGCCCCCAAGGTTGCGATCGAGTTCGCCAAGGACAACCAGAAGCTGGTGATCCTCGGCGGCGCGATGGGCGAGACGGTTCTCGATGCAAAAGCAGTGAAGCAACTTGCCGACCTGCCGTCGCTCGACGAACTGCGCGCGAAGATTGTGGGCATGATCCAGACGCCTGCCACCCGCATCGCGGGTGTGCTGCAGGCACCTGCCGGCCAACTGGCGCGCGTGCTGAATGCCTATGCCACCAAGAGCGAAGCGGCGTGACCGCTGCGGTGAACCGAAACCAACCGAACCTCAAAGAAAGACACTGAAATGACCGATCTCGCAAAAATCGTTGAAGACCTTTCCGGCCTGACCGTCCTTCAGGCGGCTGAGTTGTCGAAGATGCTCGAAGAGAAGTGGGGCGTCTCCGCTGCCGCTCCAGTCGCTGTTGCGGCTGCTGGTGCGGCTCCGGCCGCGGCTGCCGAAGAGCAGACCGAGTTCGAGGTGGTGCTTGCCGCCGCGGGCGAAAAGAAGATCGAGGTGATCAAGGAAGTCCGCACGATCACGGGCCTCGGCCTCAAGGAAGCCAAGGACCTTGTCGAAGGCGCTCCGAAGACCGTCAAGGAAGGCGCGTCGAAGGACGAGGCTGCCAAGATCAAGGCGCAGCTCGAGAAAGCCGGCGCCAAAGTCGAACTCAAGTAAGTTCGTATCAACCGTTGCGGTTGGGATGGAAGGCTGCACGCTTTCCATTCCAACCGACACTCCGGAGCCAGGGCTCTGGAGACCCCTCACAGAGAAGGCGGGCCTTGAGACCGGGCAGCCCCCTTTCCGACTGAAAGCCCGGCCGCCGTTCTAATGCAGAGCGTTGCGAGGAGCACAAATGACGCAGTCTTTCACTGGTCGAAAGCGGGTTCGCAAGATTTTCGGTCATATTCCGCAGGTCGCGGAAATGCCGAATCTCATCGAGGTTCAGAAATATTCCTACGACCAGTTCCTGCAGGTTGTGAATCCGGTTGGTGGTCGTGAGGAGCAGGGGCTCCAGGCGGTCTTCAAGTCGGTTTTCCCGATCAGCGATTTTTCCGAAAACTCGACGCTTGAGTTCGTGAATTACGAATTCGAGACGCCGAAATACGACGTGGAAGAGTGCCAGCAGCGCGGCATGACCTATGCGGCGCCTCTGAAGGTGACGTTGCGGCTGATCGTGTTTGAGGTGGACGAGGACACGGGCGCGAAGTCTGTCAAGGACATCAAGGAGCAGGACGTCTATATGGGCGACATGCCGCTGATGACCGAGAACGGCACGTTCGTCATCAACGGCACCGAGCGCGTTATCGTCTCCCAGATGCATCGCAGCCCTGGCGTATTCTTCGATCACGATAAGGGTAAAACACATTCGTCCGGCAAGCTGCTCTTTGCCGCGCGCGTCATCCCCTATCGCGGTTCGTGGCTCGATTTTGAGTTCGACGCGAAGGATATCGTCTTTGTGCGTATCGATCGTCGCCGCAAACTGCCGGTGACGACGTTGCTTTACGCGCTTGGGCTCGATTCCGAAGAAATTCTCGATACTTTCTACAAGAGCGTCACTTTCACCAAGGTGAAGCAGGGTTGGCGCGTGCCGTTTGACGCGGAACGCTATCGTGGCGCGAAGCCGGAGCGCGACCTGATTGACGCGAAGAGTGGCAAGGCCGTTGTGGAAGCTGGCCGCAAGGTGACGCCGCGGCTTGCGAAGAAGCTTGCGGAGGACGGCCTCAAGGAACTTCTCGTGCAAGACGAGGATATTCACGGCCGTTATCTTGCTCGTGAAATCGTCAATATGGAAACCGGTGAAATTTTCGCCGAGGCCGGTGACGAAATCACGCCGGAGATGCTGGAAATGCTGGTCGAGGCCGGTCACAGCGAGATCGTCACGCTCGACATCGATCATGTGAATACAGGCGCATTCATCCGTAACACGCTTGCCGTGGACAAATGCACCAATCGCGAGCAGGCGCTGATCGATATCTATCGTGTCATGCGTCCCGGTGAACCGCCGACGGCGGACACGGCCGAAGCACTGTTTCAGAGCTTGTTCTTCGATTCAGAGCGTTATGATCTTTCCGCGGTCGGTCGCGTCAAGATGAATATGCGTCTGGATCTGGACTGTCCAGACACAGTGCGTGTGCTGCGCAGCGATGACATACTGGCGGTCATCAAGACGCTGGTCGGACTGCGTGACGGCAAAGGCGAGATTGACGACATCGACAATCTCGGCAATCGCCGTGTGCGTTCCGTGGGCGAGCTGATGGAGAATCAGTACCGCGTCGGTCTTCTGCGCATGGAGCGTGCGATCAAGGAACGTATGTCGTCGGTCGATATCGACACGGTAATGCCGCATGACCTGATCAATGCCAAACCGGCGGCGGCTGCCGTGCGTGAGTTTTTCGGCTCATCGCAATTGTCTCAATTCATGGACCAGACGAATCCATTGTCGGAGATTACCCACAAGCGCCGTCTCTCGGCTCTTGGACCCGGTGGTCTTACGCGTGAGCGGGCGGGCTTCGAAGTTCGTGACGTGCATCCGACGCATTATGGCCGCATCTGTCCGATCGAAACGCCGGAGGGGCCGAATATCGGTCTGATCAATTCGCTGGCGACATTTGCACGCGTCAACAAGTACGGCTTCATCGAAAGCCCGTATCGGCGCGTCAAGAACGGCAAGATGACGGACGACGTTGTCTATCTCTCTGCCATGGAAGAAGCGCGTTACCGCGTCGCACAGGCCAATATTTCGATCAGCAAGAAAGGCGAGATCGAAGGAGAGCTTGTCAATTGCCGTATCGATGGCGATTTCGAAATGGTGCCTCCGGATCAAGTGGATTTTGTCGACGTGTCGCCGAAACAGATTGTTTCGGTTGCTGCGGCGCTCATCCCGTTCCTTGAGAACGACGACGCCAACCGCGCGCTGATGGGCTCGAACATGCAGCGTCAGGCCGTGCCGCTGATCCGGTCCGAGGCGCCGCTCGTCGGTACCGGTATGGAAGAGGTGGTGGCGCGGGATAGTGGTGCCGCGATCGGTGCACGCCGAACGGGCATCGTCGATCAAGTGGACGCAACGCGCATCGTTATCCGAGCGACGGAGGAGGTCGATCCGTCGCAATCGGGCGTCGACATCTACAACCTGCGCAAGTTCCAGCGCTCCAACCAGAACACCTGTATCAACCAGCGTCCGCTGGTACGCGTGGGCGATCAGGTAAAGAAGGGCGATATTGTTGCCGACGGGCCGTCGACTGAACTCGGCGATCTGGCGCTCGGCCGTAACGTTCTCGTCGCCTTCATGCCGTGGAATGGTTACAACTTCGAGGATTCGATCCTGATTTCCGAGCGCATCGTGCGCGACGATGTGTTCACGTCCATTCACATCGAAGAATTCGAAGTGATGGCACGCGATACAAAGCTTGGGCCGGAAGAAATCACGCGCGATATCCCGAATGTCGGCGAAGAGGCTCTGAAGAACCTCGACGAAGCCGGTATTGTCTATATCGGTGCGGAAGTGAACCCTGGCGACATTCTGGTCGGCAAGATCACACCAAAGGGCGAGAGCCCGATGACACCGGAAGAAAAGCTTCTGCGCGCCATTTTTGGTGAGAAGGCGTCGGACGTTCGCGACACGTCGCTTCGGCTCCCACCGGGCGTGCAGGGTACGGTTGTCGAGGTGCGTGTGTTCAATCGACACGGTATCGACAAGGACGAGCGCGCGATGGCGATCGAGCGCGAAGAAATCGAACGTCTCGCAAAAGACCGGGACGACGAATTCGGCATTCTCGATCGTAACGTTTATGGCCGTCTCTCAGAGATTCTTCTGGGCAAGCAAATCGCTTCCGGCCCGAAAGGCATGGACGTCGACAGCAAGGTGACGCAAGCCAACCTCGATGATCTGAGTCGCGGTCAGTGGTGGCAGATTGCGTTGAAGAACGAGAAGGCGCAGGCCGAGATTGAAGCGCTGAAAGGACAGTACGACGAAAGCAAGGAGCGTCTCGAAGCACGTTTTGCCGATAAGGTCGACAAACTGCAGCGCGGCGACGAGTTGCCGCCTGGTGTGATGAAGATGGTCAAGGTCTTCGTTGCCGTGAAGCGCAAGCTTCAGACCGGTGACAAGATGGCTGGCCGTCACGGCAACAAGGGCGTCATCAGCCGCATCGTGCCGATGGAAGATATGCCCTACCTCGACGACGGGCAGCCGGTGGACATCGTGCTCAATCCCCTCGGCGTGCCGAGCCGCATGAACGTCGGTCAGATTCTCGAGACGCATCTCGGGTGGGCCTGTGCCGGTCTTGGAAAGAAGATCGAGCTGGCGCTGGAAAGCTATCGCCGCGAAAACAAGCCGAAAGAATTGAAGGACCTCGTCAAGAAGATCTATGGCGACGATCCGACGGTGGCATCGCTTGATGACGAGCAGCTTGTCGAGATGGCAGGTAACTTGACCAACGGCGTGCCGATTGCGACGCCGGTGTTCGACGGTGCGCATGAGCCGGACATTGTGGAGATGCTCGATCTTGCCGGGATGGATCATTCGGGCCAGGTGACGCTCCATGACGGACGAACTGGTGATGCGTTCGATCGCAAGGTGACGGTGGGCTACATCTATATGCTGAAGCTGCACCATCTGGTGGACGACAAGATTCATGCACGCTCCATCGGACCGTATTCGCTCGTGACGCAGCAGCCGCTGGGCGGCAAGGCGCAGTTTGGCGGCCAGCGTTTCGGCGAAATGGAGGTGTGGGCGCTCGAGGCTTACGGCGCCGCCTATACGCTGCAGGAAATGCTGACGGTCAAGTCGGACGACGTGGCCGGCCGCACCAAGGTCTATGAAGCTATCGTGCGCGGCGACGACACCTTCGAGGCCGGCATTCCGGAGAGCTTCAATGTGCTCGTCAAGGAAATGCGGTCGCTCGGCCTCAATGTTGAGTTGCTGACGCCGCCGGCGAACTGATGCGAAACGGAGGCGGCGCGCCCTTTGCCGGCCGCGCCGCCGCTTTCCGCCCTTCGGGGCGACGAAGGCGAGACAGAGATTGATATACGGGGTATGCGGACGGATGGCCCCACCGGACGCGAACGATGCTCCCCGTTGATGTGGAGGCCCGAGCTCAGGAGAAGTCCATGAACCAAGAGGTCATGAACCTTTTCAATCCGACGACGCCGGCGCAGACATTCGATCAGATCAAGATTTCGATTGCCAGCCCGGAGCGGATCCATTCCTGGTCTTATGGCGAGATCAAGAAGCCCGAAACGATTAACTATCGTACGTTCAAACCTGAACGCGATGGGCTCTTCTGCGCGCGCATCTTCGGTCCGATCAAGGACTACGAATGCTTGTGCGGCAAGTACAAGCGGATGAAGTACAAAGGCATCATCTGCGAAAAGTGCGGCGTGGAAGTAACGCTGTCGAAAGTTCGTCGTGAGCGTATGGGCCATATCGAACTCGCCGCACCGGTTGCGCATATCTGGTTCCTGAAGTCGCTGCCGAGCCGTATCGGAATGCTGCTCGACATGACGCTGAAGGATCTTGAGCGCGTTCTCTATTTCGAGAACTACATCGTTCTGGAGCCCGGCCTCACTTCGCTGAAGGAACGCCAGCTTCTGACGGAAGAAGAGTTGCTCGACGCTCAGGATCAACATGGCGAAGACAGCTTCACCGCCAAGATCGGCGCCGAAGCGATCCGCGAGATTCTTGAGGCGCTCGACCTCGAAAAGACGGCAGCCGAGCTGCGTGTCGAAATCGCCGAGTCGACTTCGGAACTGAAGCCGAAGAAGCTCGCCAAGCGCTTGAAGCTGATCGAGGCGTTCATCGAGTCCGGCAACAAGCCCGAATGGATGATCATGACAGTCGTTCCGGTAATCCCGCCGGAGTTGCGGCCGCTCGTTCCGCTCGATGGCGGCCGCTTCGCGACTTCAGATCTCAACGATCTGTATCGCCGCGTCATCAACCGCAACAACCGTTTGAAGCGCCTGATGGAACTGCGTGCGCCGGACATCATCATCCGGAACGAAAAACGGATGCTGCAGGAGTCGGTCGATGCGTTGTTCGACAATGGCCGCCGCGGCCGTGTGATCACGGGCGCCAACAAGCGTCCGCTGAAGTCGCTCGCCGATATGCTGAAGGGAAAGCAGGGTCGCTTCCGCCAGAACCTGCTCGGCAAGCGCGTCGACTATTCGGGCCGTTCGGTCATCGTGGTTGGTCCGGAGCTGAAGCTGCATCAGTGCGGGTTGCCGAAGAAGATGGCGCTCGAACTGTTCAAGCCGTTCATCTATTCGCGGCTCGAGGCGAAGGGCCTCAGCGCCACCGTCAAGCAGGCGAAGAAGCTGGTCGAGAAAGAGCGTCCCGAGGTCTGGGAAATTCTCGAACAGGTGATCCGCGAACATCCGGTGCTGCTCAACCGTGCGCCGACGCTGCATCGTCTCGGTATTCAAGCGTTTGAGCCCGTGCTGATCGAAGGCAAGGCGATCCAGCTGCATCCGCTCGTCTGCGCGGCCTTCAACGCCGACTTCGACGGCGACCAGATGGCCGTACATGTCCCGCTGTCGCTCGAAGCGCAGCTGGAAGCGCGCGTGCTGATGATGTCGACGAACAACATCCTTCACCCCGCGAACGGTTCGCCGATCATCGTGCCGTCGCAGGACATTGTTCTCGGTCTTTATTATGTGACGATCGAAAAGCAGAACGAGCCGGGCGAGGGCATGGTGTTCTCCAGCGTCGCGGAGATCGAACATGCGCTGGCGGCGAAGGCTGTCACGCTGCACGCCAAGGTCAAGGCGCGTTACACGACGAAGGATGCCGATGGCAATGACCTGACGCAGGTCGTCGACACGACGCCGGGCCGGATGCTGGTGGGCGAACTCCTACCGAAGCATCCGAACGTTCCGTTCGATCTCGTCAACCGTTTGCTGACGAAACGCGATATCTCGCGGATGATCGATGTCGTCTATCGTCACTGCGGCCAGAAAGAGACGGTTATCTTCTGCGACCAGATCATGGCGCTCGGTTTCCGTCAGGCGTTCCGGGCCGGTATCTCGTTCGGCAAGGACGACATGGTCATTCCGGAGGAGAAGGCACGGCTTGTCGAGGAGACACGCTCGCTGACCACCGAGTATGAGCAGCAGTATATCGACGGCCTCATCACGCAGGGCGAGAAGTACAACAAGGTCGTCGATGCATGGGCGAAGTGTACCGATCGTGTTGCTGACGTGATGATGCAGAAGATTTCGGCCGTTCAGGTCGATGCTGAAACAAAACGTGAGAAGCAGATCAACTCCATCTACATGATGGCACATTCGGGCGCGCGCGGTTCGCCTGCCCAGATGAAGCAGCTCGCCGGCATGCGCGGCCTGATGGCCAAGCCGTCGGGTGAAATCATCGAGACACCGATCATTTCGAACTTCAAGGAAGGCCTCACTGTTCTCGAGTACTTCAACTCGACGCATGGCGCACGCAAAGGACTTGCCGATACAGCGCTCAAGACGGCGAACTCGGGTTACCTCACGCGTCGACTTGTGGACGTGGCGCAGGACTCGATCATCACCGAAGAAGATTGCGGTACATCGGGCGGTATCACCGTTCAGGCCGTAATCGAAGCGGGCGATGTTATCGTCTCGCTTGGCACCCGCGTTCTTGGCCGCACCACGGCGGAGGATGTGAAGGACCCGGCGACCGACAAAGTCATTATCAAGAAAACCCACCTGATAGACGAAGCGGATGTGGACCTCATCGAAGAGGCCAACATTCAGTCGATCCGCATTCGGTCTGTTCTGACATGTGAGGCTGCCAATGGCGTCTGCGCGGCCTGTTACGGTCGCGATCTCGCACGCGGTACGCCGGTGAACATGGGCGAAGCGGTAGGCGTCATCGCCGCCCAGTCGATTGGCGAGCCGGGCACGCAGCTTACTATGCGGACGTTCCACATCGGCGGCACAGCACAGGTGGTGGACAGCTCGTTCATCGAGTCGAACCATCCCGGCACGATCAAGATCGTCAACCGCAATGTTGTGAAGGACTCGAACGGCGTTCTGGTCGTGATGGGGCGGAACGTTCAGGTTCAGGTCATCGACGAGCATGGCGGAGAGCGCGCCTCGCACAAGCTCACCTACGGTTCACGCCTGAAGGTGGACGATGGTGCTACCATCACACGCGGCCAGCGCATCGCCGAGTGGGATCCCTACACGATGCCGATCCTCACTGAGGTCAACGGGACGGTTGAGTTCGAGGATTTGGTCGATGGTGTTTCGATCCGCGAAGTGGCGGACGAGGCGACGGGTATTTCGAGCCGCGTCGTTGTGGACTGGCGGGCCAGCCCGCGCGGGAGCGAGCTGCGGCCGGCAGTGGTGGTCAAGGACGCCAAAGGCAAGCTGATGAAGCTCGCCAGCGGTAATGAAGCACGTTACCTCCTGTCGGTTGACGCCATCCTGTCCGTCGAAAACGGAGCGGATGTTCATGCTGGCGACGTGCTGGCGCGTATTCCGACAGAAGGTGCCAAGACGCGCGATATCACCGGTGGTTTGCCGCGCGTCGCGGAACTTTTCGAGGCACGGCGGCCAAAGGATCACGCGATCATCGCGGAGGTTACAGGTCGGGTCGAGTTCGGCCGTGACTACAAAAACAAGCGGCGTATCATTGTGCACCCGTCGGATGAGAGTCTCGAACCTGTCGAGTATCTGATCCCCAAGGGTAAGCACATCTCGGTGCAGGAAGGCGACATCATTGAGAAGGGCGAATTTATTCTCGATGGTCACCCGGCGCCTCACGACATCCTGGCGATTTCGGGTGTCGAGGAGTTGGCGGCCTATCTCGTCAACGAAGTGCAGGACGTCTATCGTCTTCAGGGCGTGTCGATCAACGACAAGCATATCGAAGTGATCGTACGCAACATGCTGCAGAAGGTGGAGATCACCAATCCGGGCGAGTCGATCACGCTGCCCGGCGAGCAGATGGATCGAACCGAGTTCGACGAGATGAACGGCAAGCTTGAGGCCCAGGGTAAGGTTCTGGCGTCGGCCAGCCCCGTCCTGCTCGGCATCACCAAGGCGAGCCTTCAGACTCGCTCATTTATTTCGGCTGCGTCTTTCCAGGAAACAACTCGCGTCCTCACCGAGGCGGCGGTGTCCGGCAAGGTCGATCAGCTGGTCGGTCTGAAGGAGAACGTCATCGTCGGGCGACTGATCCCGGCCGGCACGGGTGGGATGCTGCAACGTTTGCGCGGTGAGGCGCAGAGGCGCGACGAGAAGATTCTCGAGGACCAGGTTGCTGCAAGTCCGGTCGTGACGCCCGAAGTGGCCGAAACGGCCGGTGACGCCGCCTGACGACGTCAAGGTCAAGCAACGAACCAGAACAGGCCGTCCGGAGATCCCGGGCGGCCTGTTTCGTTTCCGGGTCAGGCCGGCGCTTTGCCCGTGCGGCTGAGATAGAGAGCAAAGAGGACCACGAAGATGAAATCGCCCGCCGTCGCCCCGATCACCGTCGCGGACACGCCGGTCTGAGCGAATTGCAGCGCCACGAGGAAGCACAGGCCTAGCTTGCCGATGAGGCCGAGGGCCACGATCTGCCGGGTGCCCGGCCAGCCGAGCGCGACCATGGCATATCCGATGCCGAAGGTGCAGATGAGCAGGCCCGACATGCGGACAATGAGGAGATGCTCCGGCGCGAAGGGCGGCAGTTCGGCGTTGGCCACCACCATTTCAGGCACGAGCAGGGGTGGCAGCCCCGCGAGAAAGTTGAAGATAGCCGCGGCCCAGAAGATGGCCGACCAGTATTTTCCGTTCACGTCGCCCTCCCGTCATCACGTGCGGAAGGTATTCTGCCGCCACGGGGTTCGCAGTCCTATGGGAAAAATGTCGTATCGGCGTTCGCCCGGCCGGCAGAATCAGTGAGAATCACTTCCGCCGATCAAGCGGGGCGAAGGCGCTTCCGGGCCTTCCAGCGAAGGTATTTTGGAGGTCTGCCGCCTTCCGAGCGGCACGGAAGGTCGGGTCGGGGGCGAAACGTCTCTCCCGGGCGGTTTTCCTAGCATTTCTTAAGGATTGGGGTTGACGGGGTAGGGACCCCAGAGTAGGTTCCGCCCACTTTCGCTCCAGGTAGTAGAGCTCCCCGGGTGCCGGGCCTGTAAGTCCCTGACGGGATTGGCCCTTCGCCGGATCTAGACACTGGGGTCAGTGAACAGAATACGAGGAATGGCGCACGATTCCGGACACTAGACCGGGATCCTCTGCATTTGGACGCAAAACCCGATTGGGGTTTGGTGTCCATGAGCGCGCGCAGCCTATTCCGGATAAATCCGGGGCGGCGCGGCGTTTTTTGTTTGGACAGACAGGATCGAGCAGGCGAATGCCCACCGTCAACCAACTCATCCGCAACCCGCGCAAGCCGCTGGTGAAGCGGAACAAAGTACCGGCTATGCAGGCGTGCCCGCAAAAGCGTGGCGTGTGTACCCGCGTTTATACGACGACGCCGAAGAAGCCGAACTCCGCTCTGCGTAAAGTCGCGCGCGTTCGTCTGACGAATGGTTTCGAAGTGACGAGCTACATCCCCGGCGAAGGCCACAATCTTCAGGAGCACTCCGTGGTGTTGATCCGCGGCGGCCGCGTGAAGGATCTTCCCGGCGTTCGCTATCACATTATCCGCGGCGTGCTCGATACGCAGGGTGTGAAAGACCGCCGTCAGCGTCGTTCGAAATACGGCGCGAAGCGTCCGAAGTAAGGAACAGAGATATGTCCCGACGCCACCGCGCAGAAAAGCGAGACGTTATTCCGGACGCCAAGTATGGCGACGTTGTTCTCGCGAAGTTCATGAACAGCCTGATGTATCACGGCAAGAAATCCGCCGCCGAAAACATCATTTACGGCGCGTTCGACCAGATGCAGCAGAAGGCCAGCGTCGATCCGCTGCGTACCTTCCACGAAGCCCTCGAAAATGTGATGCCGGCACTCGAAGTTCGCTCGCGTCGCGTCGGTGGCGCGACTTACCAAGTCCCCGTCGAAGTTCGTCCGGAGCGCCGTAAGGCCCTGGCCATTCGCTGGATTATCGCGGCCGCGCGTGCGCGCAACGAGACGACGATGGTTGCGCGCCTTTCCGGTGAATTGCTCGACGCGGCCAACAATCGCGGGTCGGCTGTCAAGAAGCGTGAAGACACGCACCGCATGGCCGAAGCCAACCGCGCTTTCTCGCACTACCGCTGGTAAAGCGGATACGACCTCCAAAGGCAGACCGTCATGGCACGCAAAACGAAGCTCGAAGATTATCGCAATATCGGCATCATGGCTCACATCGATGCCGGTAAGACGACGACGACCGAGCGTATCCTGTACTATACAGGCGTGAGCCACAAGATTGGCGAAGTACATGACGGCGCCGCTACGATGGACTGGATGGAGCAGGAGCAGGAACGCGGTATCACGATTACGTCCGCCGCGACGACGTGCTTCTGGAAAGACAAGCGTATCAACATCATCGATACGCCCGGTCACGTGGATTTCACGATTGAGGTCGAGCGTTCGTTGCGTGTGCTCGACGGTGCCGTCACCGTGTTCGACTCGGTGGCTGGTGTGGAACCGCAGTCGGAAACCGTGTGGCGCCAAGCCGACAAGTATCGCGTGCCCCGTATGTGCTTCGTCAACAAGATGGACCGCATGGGCGCGAATTTCTATCGCTGCGTCGACATGATCGTGACGCGCCTCGGCGCGGTGCCGCTGGTGGTGCAGCTTCCGATCGGATCGGAATCCGATTTCGAAGGGTTGATCGACCTTATCGTGATGAAGGAAATCATCTGGAAAGATGAGTCGCTCGGTGCCGAATTCGAGTATCGCGACATCCGCTCCGATCTCAAGGAGCAGGCCGACGAATACCGGGCGAAGCTGGTCGAGCTCGCGGTCGAGATGGACGACACGGTGATGGAAGCCTATCTCGACGGCAACGAGCCTGATGAGGCGACCCTCAAGAAGCTCATCCGCAAAGGTACGATTGCCCGTAAATTTGTGCCGGTTCTCTGCGGCAGCGCCTTCAAGAACAAGGGCGTTCAGCCGATGCTCGATGCGGTGGTGGACTACCTGCCGTCGCCTCTCGAAGTTGAGCCGATGCAGGGCATCGATCCGAAGACCGATCAGCCCGATACGCGCACCTCCTCCGATGAAGAGCCGCTTTCCGTTCTCGCCTTCAAGATCATGAATGATCCCTTCGTTGGTTCGCTGACCTTCTGTCGCATCTATTCGGGCGTTATGACGACCGGCACGGGTGTGCTGAATTCGACCAAGGACAACCGCGAGCGCATCGGCCGCATGCTGCAGATGCATGCGAACCATCGTGAAGATATCAAGGAAGCCCATGCGGGTGACATCGTCGCCGTTGCGGGTCTCAAGAACACCACCACCGGCGATACGCTTTGCGACCCGCTGAAGCCGATCATTCTCGAGCGGATGGAATTCCCGGAGCCCGTTATCGAGGTTGCGGTGGAGCCGAAGACGAAAGCCGACCAGGAAAAGATGGGAATCGCGCTCAATCGTCTTGCACAGGAAGATCCGTCCTTCCGTGTGTCGGTGGATCAGGAATCCGGCCAGACCGTTATCAAGGGCATGGGCGAGCTTCACCTCGACATTCTCGTCGATCGCATGCGTCGCGAGTTCAAGGTTGAAGCCAATGTAGGCGCGCCGCAGGTTGCGTATCGTGAAACGCTGACGAAGCGCGCCGAAATCGATTACACCCACAAGAAGCAGACCGGCGGTTCGGGTCAGTACGCCCGCGTCAAGATCGTCTTCGAGCCGGGTGAGCCGGGCACGGGCTTTATTTTCGAAAGCAAGATCGTCGGCGGCTCGGTGCCCAAGGAATACATCCCGGGTGTTCAAAAGGGTGTCGAGAGCGTGAAGGACTCAGGTCCGCTCGCGGGATTCCCGATGATCGACTTCAAGGCGACCCTGATGGATGGTGCCTACCATGATGTCGACTCAAGTGTGATGGCCTTCGAAATTGCGGCGCGTGCAGCTTTCCGTGAAGGCGCGCAGCAGGCTGGCGTGAAGCTCCTTGAGCCGATCATGAATGTCGAGGTCGTGACGCCGGAAGAATATATGGGTGATGTGATCGGCGACCTCAACAGCCGTCGCGGTCAGATCAGCGGAACGGAGCAACGCGGGATTGCTCAGGTTATTCACGCGATGGTGCCGCTCGCCAACATGTTCGGCTATGTAAATACGCTGCGTTCGATGAGCCAGGGCCGGGCCCAGTACACGATGCAGTTCGATCACTATGAGCAGGTACCGCAAGCGGTGTCCGACGAAGTCCGAGCGAAGCTCGCCTAATCAACTGAACCAAGACTGTTCCTGAAGGATGGAGCGCCGAGATGGCCAAAGAGAAGTTTGAGCGGAACAAGCCGCACTGCAACATCGGGACGATCG
>NZ_JBBECC010000158.1:0-15698 GCF_040882025.1 Parvibaculum sp.
CTCGGGAGGCACCTCATGGCGAACTGGCAGATCGGCGACGTGAAGATCACGCGCGTGGTGGAGGTCGAAGCGGCATTGCCGGGCGGCGGCGCGGGCTCGATGGTGGAGAAGGCCTTTCCCGACGCCGTGAAGGAGATCGGCTGGCTGAGGCCCCATTTCGCCAATGACGAGGGTCATATCCGCGTCGCGATCCAGGCGCTGCTGATCGAAACGCCGGCGATGCGCATCATCGTCGATACCTGTGTCGGCAACGACAAGGAACGCGCCAATCCGTTTTTCAACAATCTGCAGACCGCCTTCCTGAAGGACATGGAGAAGGCAGGCTGGACGCGCGACAGCGTCGACACCGTGCTCTGCACGCATCTTCATGTCGATCATGTCGGCTGGAACACGATGCTGGTCGACGGCAAATGGGTGCCGACCTTTCCGAAGGCGCGCTACCTGATCGGCCGGCGCGAATGGGAACACTGGTCGAACGAAAACGACGCGGACAATGCGCCCGTGCTCGGCGACAGCGTGCAGCCGATTTTCGACGCGGGGCTTGCCGACCTGATCGACGAGACGCATCGCCTGTGCCCGGAAGTGAGCGTGCGGCCGACGCCGGGACATACGCCGGGTCATATCAGCGTCGTCATCTCGTCGAAGGGCGAGAGCGCCGTCATCACCGGCGACCTGATGCACCATCCCTGCCAGATGGCGCGGCTCGACTGGCGCAGCGCCTTCGACACGGATGGCGACGCGGCCGAGAAGACGCGCCATGCGTTTCTGGCCGAAATGGCCGACAGCGACACGCTGGTGATCGGCACGCATTTCGCGACGCCGGCCGCCGGCCACATCAGACGCGACGGCGACGCCTACCGGCTCGATGTCGGGAAAGCCGGCTGAGCGCCTTGCGCATGGACTTGCCGCCGCCGCGCCCTATGGTCCTTCAAGGGACGGAGGGCGCGGCGAGGAGGATTTTCAGATGCGCGGCATTCTGCTCTGGGCGATCGGCGTCCCCATTCCGGTCATCATCCTGATCTATCTGCTGTTCTGATCCTCAGGGCCTTGCGGGCGCTTCGAGCGGCAGCGCGACGGCGGCGAGCTTGCACCAGCCGGCCCGCGCGCCGCCCTCATAGGCCCGCGCATGGCCGCCGGCGATCATCGCTTGCGCCACATCGTCATGGGCGCCGCTCGCCAGACGGGCGCGGACGCGGCCGCCGAACTTGTCGGCCTCGATGTCGGAAAGCGCGACCTTGCCCGTCCCGAGGAGCGCGGCCAGCGCCGCCCGCGCCGCCGCCGCCCTGTCGCGTTCTTCCACACATTTGCCCCTGAGTTCCGGCGTGTCGATGCCCGAAAGCCGGACATGGGTCTCGACCGTCTGACCGAGCCAGATGCGCGCCCGCACGACCAGCGAATCGCCGTCGATGACGCGGACGACCTCCGCCTCGACCGGACCGGCCAGCCGTTCCACAGCGAGGGCGGGGGCCGCTGAAAGGAGCCCGAGGCCGATGGCGACAGAAGCGAGATACGCACGCATCAAAGCAACCGAGGTTGAGGAACCTTGCCCAAAAACGGACTATGTTCCTATATTTACATCTAACTTCAGATGAGACGGGATCAGGCCGACGGGTTGGTATTTTCAGACGCTGAGGCTAGGGCAGTCTTCTCGACAGGGTCTATGCCAAAGGTTGTTTGGAAGAGGCGAACCGCCTCTGCCGTCTCTTGCAGCATGGCGCCAAGGAATGGCACTAGAGGCCCCTCCTCGATGGCTTCCCGAAAGCTAATGAATACATCAACGGCAACAACGGGCCCGCGGTCAAACTGCATGAACTCTCCCGGGCTAAGCTGGATTCTAATCGGGGACACTGGCTTGCTCGCTATCACCTCCGTACCATCAAAGATGACGTTTTTGATGCGACCGGTATTGCTGCTGCAGGTAAGTTCAATGATTTTTGTGACGCCAAGCGTAGCGATCAGGAGGTTATGCTTGTTCCAGTTGTCTAACTGCCCCGCAAGCCACAACAGGTCGTTGCCACCTTTATAAGACCTCAGCGTATCGAGAACGAAGGCGTCGACCCCTGGAATGGATTGCTCCATAGCAGTCTTCTTCAAGGTTCCTACCACTTCTTGCCGAGATATGCCCCGAGGCAAGGTGGCCTTCGGGGGGTTGGGGTGCACACTTCGCCAAAGCCCCATCCAACAATAGTCGAGGGCGGCCCGCATATTGTGAATGGCATCACCCGCCAAAAGGCTGACAACGGGCGACAGTGGTTCGGAAGGTTGGACGACCAGCATCCAATCACCGGTCTCAGGGTCCGTTTCGGACGTAACGGTGCACGGGTGGTCTTTGACGATGGTGTCGCAGACGCCACTCAAATTGCGAATGTGATACTCGGCCCATTTCACTTTGGCCCAAGCATGGTTGAACGAAAGATCCGGTTCGGGGTTAGACATGAATAGCTCCTACGACGACCGGCTCAAGGACCAGAAAAAGAGCGACGAGATATTGATCTGCCTACTGATGACCTCTCCATATCCAAAGACCGGAAAAGGGAAGGCCCATTGCGCCGGCTGGCACTAAGGAGTGAGGGAGCGCCAAGGGATTGTTAGACCCCAGCCTGACGACTCGGTCTTGATATACGATACCCGTTTCGGGAACCGGCGATCCTTGTCGGCGTTGTCTGGCTTGTGGTACGTGACTTCGAATGTTCCGGCTATGCAGCCTGAGACTTTGTACCAACAAATAGCACTGTTACTTTTCGGTGTAATTTGATTGATTCGCAATTGAATCCCTCGTCTCAATGGGCCGCGCAGCCGACAAGGCGGGAAAATGCAAAACCGGACTTTCTTTGTAAAACCGTGCTGGGACGAAGCGATTTTAGCGCCCGCCAAACTCCGCACTCCTCACCGGCACATGCCCCAGGACGCCATTTCGAAGTGGAAATGGTCGGCATGACGCGCGTTGTAATCGGGGCCGAGCACGGTGGCAAAGACGCCGCAGGCACCGCGATGTACCGCGGCGAGAAACCGCCCTTCATCGCTGTCGGTGCCCCAGTGATCCTCGACCATGATGCGCCGCCCGTCGGCGACACCGAAACCGCCGACGTCGATGGCGTTGCCCGAGGCGTGACCGCTGATCCGCCCCGCCACCGCATTGTTGATATTGCGGCAGGCATAGCTGCCGAAGTGATGGAAGCGGGTGATTTCGGCGCCGAGATGTTCGGCCGCGGCCGGCAGAACGACATGACGTTCCCACATCAGCAGTGCGACCGCCGCCGGGCAGGTCATGCGCAGGCCGCCGCCCCAGGGGACCAGCGATTGCTGCAGGTAAAGACCCTCTTCCATGCCGCAGCCGGGCGTGGGCGAGACGATGCTGTCGGTCCGCGCCGTGGCGCCCGAGGCGCCGACCGCCGCCATGCAGACGCCATGGGCGCCGTGGAGCCGGCGCAACTTGAACGGCGTGACCATGTTGGGCGCCGCACGGATGTCGAGCGGCTTGAAGGGATGATAGGCGTCCGGGAAGTTGACCCAGACAAACCAGCCCGCCGCGACGACGAGGCCGGCGATCAGCGTCAAACGGGCGATGCGGCCGATGCGGATCAGCGCGCGGCGGAGGCGGGGCGGAATTCTGTCGGTCAAATGCTTTCCGGTTCGATGCCCCCAAGGCCCCGATGGAAGGAGATACGCGGAAGATCAGAAATCGCTGAGAATGCCCTTCACCTCCCAGTCGCCATAGCGCGTCGGCTCGGGCCCGTCGCGGCCGCCGATTTCGCGGGGAGGCGCGGCCGCTGCCGCCGCCTTGCGCCGCGCTTCGGCCTCGGCCAGCACACGCCTTGCCGCCGGGGTCGGTTCCTTGCGGGGTGGCTGGTGTTTGTCGGGCGTTTCGGTCATCGGCGGCGGATCCGGTTTTCCTTGAAGCGGCGATATGCGAACTACATATAGATCGTGAACAATCCGTGCGCCAGAAGCGCGGGACGGGAAAGGAAACGGGACGCACGATGAACATGGTCAGGACCTTCATGCTGCTCGCCGCCATGACGGCGCTTTTCATGGGGATCGGCTGGCTGATCGGCGGCGCCGGCGGGGCGGCGATCGCCTTTGTCGTCGCGGCCGGCATGAATTTTTTCGCCTACTGGAATTCCGACAGGATCGTTCTGCGCATGTACAAGGCGCGCCGTGTCGACGAAACGACGGCGCCGAACTATGTCCGCATCGTCGAGCGGCTGGCGCGGAACGCCGGCATTCCGGTGCCGGCCGTTTATATCGTCGATTCCCCGCAGCCCAACGCCTTCGCAACCGGTCGCGATCCCGAACACGCGGCGGTGGCGGCGACAAGCGGCCTGATCGAAATGCTGACACCGGAAGAACTCGCCGGCGTGATGGCGCATGAACTGGCGCATATCAGGAACCGCGACACGCTGACCATGACGGTGACGGCGACGATTGCCGGCGCGATTTCGATGCTGGCGAATTTCGCGCTCTTCTTCGGCGGCAACCGCAACGCGCCGGGCGGCTTCATCGGCGTGCTGGCGCTGGCGATCCTGGCGCCGATGGCGGCCGGCCTCGTGCAGATGGCGATCAGCCGCACGCGCGAATATTCGGCCGACCGGGGCGGCGCCGAAATTTCCGGCAACCCGCTCTGGCTCGCCTCGGCGCTGGAGCGCATCGAAGGCGCGGCGCGGCGCACCCGCAATGCCGAGGCCGAGCGCAACCCGGCGACCGCGCATATGTTCATCGTCAATCCGCTGAACGGCGAGGGCCGCGACAGTCTCTTCTCGACCCATCCGGCAACCGGCAACCGCGTCGCCGAATTGCGCAAGCTGGCGCAGGCCATGGCCACCGGCAGGGTACGGGGCTGAGCGCGGGCACTTCGGGTTCCCGCTTTGTGTTACGCCGGGGCCTGTGCTCTAACCTCGCCCCATGAACGACCTTGCCCCTGAAAACACCGTCGCGCCCGGCCTTGCCGCGCGCCGCGGCGCCGCCGAATTGCTGGGCGCGGTGCTGCAGCGCCGCCGCCCGCTCGACGAAGCCTTTACCGTGGAAATGGCGACCGGACACTTGCGCGATGCAAGCCCGCGCGACCGCGCCTTTGCACGCCAGATCGCGGCGACGGCGCTGCGGCATCTCGGCACCATCGATCATGTGATTGCGACAATGCTCGACAGGGAATTGCCGAAACGCGCCGGACCGACGCAGAACATATTGCGCGCCGGCGCCGCCGAAATGCTCTTCCTCGGCGTCGCCGCCCATGCCGCCGTCGACATGGGCGTCGAGGCGGCCGCCCATGACAGCGCCGCGCGGCATTTCAAGCCGCTCGTCAATGCGGTGCTGCGCCGCCTCGCGCGCGAGGGCAAGAACGCGCTCGATGATCTCGATACGGAGCGTCTCGACACGCGCGCCTGGCTCTGGGAGAGCTGGTGCGCGGCTTACGGCGAGGAGACGGCGCGCGCGATCGTGCGCGCGCATTATGCCGATCCGCCGCTCGACATCTCGGTGAAGCGCGCGGACGAGCGCGCGCACTGGGCGACGGCGCTCGGCGCCGAGACCCTGCCGACCGGCACGCTGCGTCTCAAGGGCGCCGGCCGCATCGAGGCGTTGCCCGGCTTTGCCGAAGGCGCCTGGTGGGTGCAGGATGCAGCCGCCGCGCTGCCCGTCCGCCTTTTCGGCGATGTGGCAGGCGGCGAGGTGCTCGATCTCTGCGCCGCGCCCGGCGGCAAGACGGCCGAACTTGCGAGTCTGGGCGCGCAGGTGACGGCGCTCGACCGCTCGGGCCCTCGCCTCGAACGGTTGAAGGAAAATCTCGCGCGGCTCGAGCTTGCGGCCGAAACCGTGGTCGCCGATGCGGGCACCTTCGCGCCCGGCCGCACATGGGCGCGCGTTCTGCTCGACGCGCCCTGCACCGCGACCGGCACCGCGCGCCGCCACCCCGATGTGCTGCATCTGAAATCGTCCGCCGACCGCGACAAGCTCTGCCAGCTGCAGGCGAAGCTTCTGGCGCATGCCGCAACGCTGGTGGCGCCGGGCGGCCTCCTCGTCTATTGCACCTGTTCGCTGGAGCCTGCCGAAGGCGCCGCACAGGTCGAGGCCTTTCTCGCCGCGCATGAGGAATTCAGCCATGTGCCGATCGACGCAAGCGAGATTGCCGGATTGCCGGAACTGCTGACCCCGGCGGGCGATCTGCGCACCCTGCCGAGCCATCTCGCGGCGCAAGGCGGCCTTGACGGCTTTTATGCCGCGCGGCTTGGCCGGCGCGGCTGACGACGCCGGGGCTTTCCATTTGACGGCACGAACGGCGATATGCAGTCTGGCCCGCGCCACCATCGAGGACAAACCGATCTTGCCGGACACCGCCGCAAAAACCGCCACACCGGAAGCCTGCATGATCTGCGGCGGCACGCATTTCACGGCCCTCGGCGCGAAGAACGGCTACAATCTGTTCCGCTGCGGCGATTGCCGTTTGTCGTTCGTCCACCCGATGCCCGGCGAAAGCGAAATTGCGGCGATCTACGAAAAATACGTCCTGAACGACAGCTACAAGAGGCGGGCGACGCGGAAAATTATCCGATCGACACGACGTCTTCGCCGCTACCTGCACATGGCGCCCGGCAAGCGCTTTCTCGATATGGGGTGCAGCATCGGCACCAGCGTGGAAGCGGCGCGGCGGCTCGGCTGCGACGCCTACGGGATCGACATCGACGAAAGCAGCATCGGCATCGCCCGCGATCTGTTCCCGGACGGACATTATCACGCCGGGCCGATCGAAAGCATGCCGCCGGCATGGGGACAGTTCGATTTTCTTTTTTCGGTCGAGGTCCTCGAACACCTGCCCGATCCGCATGCCTATTTCCAGGCGCTGGCGCCGCGCGCGCGAAGCGGAGCGCTGCTCTATCTCACGACGCCGGATGGCGGTCACTGGCGCGTGCCCAGGACCTTCACCGAATGGGAGCATGTAAACCCGCCGCAGCATCTGGTGTTCTACAACCGTGACGCCATAACCCGGTTTCTCGACCGGCATGGCTTCGATGTCGTGAAATTCGAGTGGAACCTGAAGCCGGGCCTGAAGCTGCTGGCGCGAAAACGCTGAACCCGTTGTTGCGGCGGTCGCGCAGGAAATTGACCGCCTGTCCCTCGATATCGACAGGCCGGCACCCCGAAGAAGAGAGCGGCCCGGAGGGTCAAGCCCGCTCATTCTTGCGCCCCGGGAATCTAGCTGTTAATCACTGAATTCAGAAGCCCAAACAGCGACGCGCAGCCGTTCCCCGGGGATGCCTGCCACGAGAGAGTCCTTCATGAGCGGCATCAAGATCGCCCCCTCGATTCTGGCCTCCGACTTTGCCCGGCTGGGCGAGGAAGTGCGCGCCATCACCGAAGCGGGCGCCGACTACATCCATGTCGATGTCATGGACGGGCATTTCGTGCCGAACATCACCATCGGTCCCGATGTGGTGAAGGCGCTGAGACCACATTCCGACAAGGTGTTCGACGTGCATCTGATGATCGCGCCGGTCGATCCCTATATCGACGCCTTCGCGGGCGCGGGCGCCGACATCATCACCTTTCACCCGGAGGCCGGCCCCCACCCGCACCGCACGATCCAGGCGATCAGGGCGGCCGGCTGCAAACCGGGGCTCTCGCTCAATCCCGGCACGCCGCTCGAAACCTTGTGGCCGCTTCTCGACGATGTCGATCTCGTGCTCGTGATGTCGGTCAATCCGGGTTTCGGCGGCCAGAGCTTCATCGAAAGTCAGCTTCCCCGCATCGAAACGATCCGTAAGCGGATCGACTGTTGCGGACGTGCCGTCGATCTTGAAGTCGATGGCGGCATCAATTTCGAGACCGCGCCCCGCGCCATTGCGGCCGGCGCGGATGTTCTGGTAGCCGGCACCGCGACATTCAAGGGCGGGCCCACCGCCTATGCGAAGAACATCGCGACACTGCGTGGCGCCCGCTGAGGCGCAACACAAACCCTGTCCGGAGGCGGCCGTCGGTCCATGACCATTGAAGGCACGAGAACCGACCGGGAGAGCAAGGCTCAGGCGCTGCGCCGCGCGGGCGCGGCCTCGGGCAACCGCGCCGTCGATCTGGCGGCTGCCGCCGCCATCCGCATTCGCGACGCAAGCCTCGCCCGCGCCTTCGGCAGCTGGCTCTATGGACAGACGCTGCGCGGGCCGATGCCCGATCACATGGTGCTTTACCCGACCGACCTCCGGCCCGGCCGCGCTTCGAAAGCCGACGCGCTTTTTCAGGGCTTGTGGTTTCTGCCCGGCGGGCAACTGCGCGCGCCCGGCGCCTCCTCGCCCTTCGCGGCCGACCCGCCGAGCGAGCGCTGGTCGGAGGAACTGCACGGCTTTTCCTGGTTGCGTCATTTCTCGACCGCCAATGCGGCCGGCACGGGCGATGCCGCCCGCGCCTATGCGCAAAAGCTCGTTGCCGACTGGATCACCACCGAGGGCGAGTGGCACCCGGTCGCCTGGCGCCCGCAGGTAATCGGCCGCCGCCTGACCTCATGGGTTGCGAACGGCGCGCTGATCATCGACGGCACGGAACTCGTCTACCGCTCGATGCTCCTGCGCAACATGGCCCGCCAGGCCCGCCATCTCGCCCGTGTCGCGGCGATCGCGCCGGCCGGCGAACCACGCATCGTGGCGGCCGTCGGCCTCGCCTTTTCAGGCCTCTGCCTCTCGGAAGGCCACAAGCGGCTGGCGAAAGGCGTGCGCCTGCTCTGCCGCGAACTCGACCGGCAGGTGCTCGCCGATGGCGGCCATGTCAGCCGCAACCCCTCGGCGCAATTGTCGATCCTGCTCGATCTCCTGGCGCTCCGCGAAGCGCTGACGACGCGCCGCATCGAAGTGCCGAAACCGATCCGCGACGCCATCGACCGGATGACGCCGATGTTGCGCTTCTTCCGGCACGGCGACGGAAGACTGGCGCTCTTCAACGGTTCGACCGAAGGCCCGGAAGGCGCGATCGATGCCGCGCTGGAGCGCGACGACGCGAAAGGCCGCCCGTTTGGCTATGCACCGCATTCGGGTTATCAGCGGCTCGCGGCGGGGCCGACCGGCATCGTTGTGGATGCGGGCAAACCGCCGCCCGGCCCCTTCAGCCATGAGGCGCATGCAGGCTGCCTTTCCTTCGAAATGAGCGTCGGCCGCGCGCGGATGATCGTCAATTGCGGTGCAACGAAAGTGCTGGGTGCGGACTGGGAAGCGGCAAGCCGCGCCACCGCCGCGCATTCGACGCTGGTGCTGGCCGACACCTCCTCGGCACGGATGCTGCGCGGGAAGGTTTCGCGCGCCCTGCTCGGAGCCCGGATCATGGATGGGCCCCGCCATGTCGAAAGCCGCCGCAACGAAAACGAAGCCGGTGTCTGGCTCGACATGGCCCATGACGGCTATGCCGGGAATTTCGGCCTCATTCATCGCCGCCGCCTCTTCCTGTCGACGACTGGCGAGGATCTGCGCGGCGAAGACATGCTGGAAGAAGCGCCACCGATCCGCGACCTTCCATGGCAACCGCGCTACTGGAAAAAGCCGCCTGCCGATCCCGATTTCGCCATCCGCTTTCACCTCCATCCCGACGCGCGCGTCTCGCTGGCGCATGACCGCTCGAATGTGCTGGTCATGCTGTCGAATGGCGATGGCTGGCAATTCCGTGCCCGCACCGCCGGCGGCGAATGCGAAATTTCGATCGAGGAAAGCGTCTATCTGGGCTCCGGCGACGCGACGCGTCGAACCGAGCAGGTGGTGGTGACCGGCAAGGTTTTCCGGGGCGAGGCGCGCGTCAACTGGGCCTGGCGGCGGCTCTCGACCCGCAATGCCGGACGCGCGGCCCGCGAGGATGCCGAAGTCCCGGAATTGCCGGATCTCTAGGCTTTCTTTTCCGGTTTCATCACCATCTGGCTCTGGGTAACGACCGCTGCAAGCCGCCCGTCGCCGCGCGTAATCTTCGTCTGCCAGACCATCAGCCGCCCGCCCCTGTGAAAGGGCTCGCAGGTCGCCGTTGCAACGTCGCCGACGGGAATCGGCGCGAGGAAATTGGTCTTGCTCTCGACCGTCGTGGTCGAGGCCCCTTCCGGCAGGTTGAGCACGGTCGCAACCGCGCCGACCGTGTCGGCGAACGACATGATGGCCCCGCCATGCAGAATGTCGGGAATGGTGCAAAGCTCCTTGCGGACCGCGAGCCGCGCCACCACAAGCTCCGGTTTTGCCTCGATAATTTCGATTCCGAGGAGATTGGCGAAGGGAAGATAGGAAATATCGAGCGAGGCAGTCATGGGAGGCGCTTCCATGCGGTTGATGGCGATGCGGCCACCCTAACCATACCCGACGGGCATTTCGATAACCTTTGAGGTAATGGGTGTGGGGCCAATTCGACGCGGTCGCGGCCTTGATCGCCTTGGCCCGTGCCGCGTTTCATGCTATCGCCCCGGCCATCCCTCCGCCCGTACCGGAACAGCCTCATGACATCCGCCAAATCCCACCCGCAAGCCGCCGATATCCAGCGCGTGCGCCGCGCTCTTCTTTCGGTTTCCGACAAGAGCGGCCTTGTCGAATTCGCCCGGGCACTGCACGGGGCGGGCGTGGAACTCGTCTCGACCGGCGGCACCGCCAAGGCGATCAAGGATGCGGCCCTGCCGGTGAAGGATGTGGCCGACCTGACGGGTTTCCCCGAAATGATGGACGGGCGCGTCAAGACGCTGCATCCGAAAGTGCATGGCGGGCTGCTGGCGGTGCGCGACGACGCGGCCCATGCCGCCGCCATGAAGGAACACGGGATCGGCGGCATCGACCTTCTGGTCGTCAATCTCTATCCCTTCGAGGCGACGGTGGCGAAGGGCGCGGCTTACGACGAATGCGTCGAGAATATCGATATCGGCGGCCCGGCGATGATCCGCGCGGCGGCGAAGAACCATGCCTATGTCGGCGTCATCGTCGATGCGAGCGACTATGGCGCCGTCATCGACGAGATCAATGCCAAGGGCGGCACCAGCCTCGCGCTGCGCTCGCGCCTCGCCCAGAAAGCCTATGCGCGCACGGCCGCCTATGACGCGGCGATCTCGAACTGGTTTGCTGACGCCATCGGCGAGACGGCGCCCGCCTACCGCGCCTTCGGCGGCTCGCTGAAACAGACGTTGCGCTACGGCGAGAACCCGCATCAGGTCGCAAGCTTCTATGTGACCGGCGAGAACCGCCCTGGCGTTTCCAACGCCAGGCAATTGCAGGGCAAGGAGCTCTCCTACAACAACATCAACGACACCGACGCCGCCTTCGAACTCGTCGCCGAATTCGATCCGGCACTCGCCCCCGCCATTGCGATCATCAAGCATGCGAACCCCTGCGGCGTCGCGACCGGCGCGACGCTGGCGGATGCCTACAGGAAAGCGCTGGCCTGCGACCCCGTCTCGGCCTTTGGCGGCATCATTGCTTCGAATCTGCCGCTTGATGGCGAAACGGCCGAGGAGATCGCGCGTATTTTCACGGAAGTTATCATCGCACCCGAGGCCGACGAGGACGCGCGCCGCATCATCGGCGCGAAAAGGAATTTGCGCCTGCTGATCACCGGCGGCCTGCCGGATGCGAGCGCACCCGGTCTTGCCGTCAAGTCCGTCGGCGGCGGGCTGCTGGTGCAATCGCGCGACAATGGCCGCGTCGACACGCTCGACCTGAAAGTCGTGACGAAGCGCGCACCGACCGCGCAGGAAATGGCCGACCTCAAATTCGCTTTCCGCGTCTGCAAACACGTCAAGTCGAATGCGATCATCTATGTGAAGGACGGCGCCACCGTCGGCATCGGCGCGGGGCAGATGAGCCGCGTGGATTCGGCCCGGATCGCGGCGCGCAAGGCCCAGGACGCCGCCGAAGCCGCCGGTGAAAAGAACCCGGCGACCATCGGCTCCGTCGTCGCATCGGATGCCTTCTTCCCCTTCGCCGACGGGCTTCTCTCGGCGGCCGAAGCCGGCGCAACGGCGGTGATCCAGCCCGGCGGCTCGATGCGCGACGACGAGGTGATCGCGGCAGCCGACGAAAAGGGTCTCGCCATGGTGATGACGGGGATGCGCCACTTCCGCCACTGAGGTGGAGGCGCCGCACCGCGATTGCTTCGTCATCAATGAACGACGGCGCTCGCGCGTTCTTCTTTCACGAAGACAAGACCGATCAGCCCGACCAGTATCAGCGGCACCACGACCATCAATCCGTAACGCTGGTTCTGCGTCGCCTCGGTGACGATGCCGATGAGAAGCGGCGCGATCCAGGCGGTCGCCTTGCCGACCAGCGCGAAGAGGCCGAAGAACTCCGTCATCATTTCCCTCGGCGCGATGCGCGCCATCATGGTGCGGCTCGACGCGATGACCGGGCCGACCATCATGCCGAACAGCCCGACGGTAAGAAGGAAGAGCTGCTGCGGCAGCGTGGTGAAGGCGCCCGCATCGGCGGCGACCGGGATTTCGATCACATAGAAAATCCGGTCCCTGTCGAAGGAGAGAAGGATGAGGAAGGTGACGATAACGCCGACAAGCGAGCGGATCAGCGTTTTCTTCGAGCCGATCCTGAGATCGACCCAGCCGCCGACAAAGGCGCCGAAGGCCGCGAAGAGTGTGACCCAGATGCCGTAGACCGCCATTTCCATTGCGCCCCAGCCGAACAGCGAGGCGGCGAGAATGCCGCCGAAAACGAAGATCGCCGTCATGCCGTCATAGAAGAGCATGCGCGCGGCAAGATAGATGCCGACATTGCGGAAATGCTTCACCGACTTCAGCGTCTGCCAGAGGCGGAAGAGACCTTCCCTCGCGGCCTGGCGGCGGTTGAGCCCGCGCGTCGCCTGATCGGGCACGAGCAGGAGAAGCGGCAGCATGAAGACGACGAACCAGAGGCCGGAGATCGGCCCGACGATGCGGTCCGTTTCATGCGCTTCCTTCGAGAGGCCGAAGAGCGGCTCGTCGGGAATGAAGGGTGCGCTGACCTCGCCCGGCAATTGCAGGAAGAGCAGCACGAGAATGAGTGCGACGATGGCGGCGAGCTGGCCGACGCCAATGCCGATACCCGAGAGAAGCCCGATGCGCCGGTCGGAAGCAATGGTCGGCAGCATCGCATTGGCGAAGATGATGGTGAGTTCCATGCCGATGGCCGCGACGACCAGCGCGAGCGCGACGGGGAGCAGCGGCTGACCCGGCACCGCGAACCAGAGACCGAAACAGCCGGCGGCGCAGAAGAGCGTCGAGAAAACGATCCACGGCTTGCGCGGGCCCGCCGCATCAGCCATGGCACCGAGAAGCGGGCTCATCAGCGCGATGGAAATGCCGGCCGTCGCCTGCACATAGCCCCAATAGGCCTGGCCCTGGATGGGATTGTCGGCCAGCACCTGCGTGAAGAAGGGCGGGAAGAGAAAGATGGTAATGAGCGAGAAATAGGTCTGGTTCGCCCATTCGTAGAGAATCCAGGCGCCCTGCGCCACGTTGGAGGCAGGCTCTCGGCCACCCGTATCGTGCGGCGGTTGAATCTCCGGCACTGCGCCCTCGACAATAACGCTCAATCGACCGCCTCCGCACGCTCTTCCTTGACGAAGAACATACCAACAAGGCCGAGCCCGAGCAGAACAAGAATGGAGGCAAAGCCGATGCGCTGGCTCTGGAACACGGCCGTCGCGACGCCGACCAGCAGCGGCCCGAGAAAAGCCGTCGCCGTGCCCGACAGCGCATAGATGCCGAAAAATTCCGACATCTTCGAAACCGGCGCAATGCGCGCCAGCATCGTCCGGCTGTTGGCGTAAGCGGCTGTGATGCAGATGGCGACGATGACGACAACGATCAGATACATCAGTTCCGGCAGCGTCGCGAAGAAGGGCAGGTTCCAGACCGGCGGCGCGGTTGCCGGATCGTGCGGAATGAAGAAGAACATTTCGGTCGGCGTCATCGAGATCGCGAGCACGAGACCGACGCAGGTACCGCCGATCGAGACGATGATGGCGCGCTTCGAGCCAAACCGGTCGTCGAGCCAACCGCCGAAAATGCCGCCGCCGACCGCAAAGACCGACAGCACAATGCCGTAGACGGTGAGCGTCAGCACATCCCACTTGAAAACGCCGGCCGCATAGACGCCGCCGAAAATCAGCACCGCCGTCTTGCCGTCATTGTAGAACATGCGCGCGGCGAGGTAGATCGCGATGTTCCGGTAGTGGCGGAGCTTCTTCACCGTGCCGACGACCGACCCGATGCCGCGCCGGATCGCCGTGCCGACAGGCACACCGGCGCCAGCCACATCCGGCGTCCAGAACAGCAACGGCAATGCGAAGACGAGCATCCAGACCGCAACGATCGGTCCGGAAATGCGACTGCTTTCATGCGCCGCCGCATCGATGCCGAAAAGCGGCGCGTCGGGAATGAAACCCCAGTCCACGGCGCCCGGCAGCACGAAGGCCCAGAGCATGAAACAGAGAATGAGCAGCGCGCCCGCATTGCCGAGGGCAAGGCCGAGGCCCGACAGGAAACCGATCCGCTCATGCGGCGCGACGGCCGGCAGCATCGAATTGTGGAAGACGGCCGAAAACTCGAAGGCGACCGCGATCAGCACGATCAGGACCGCGATGGTGAGGATCGAAAGCCCCTCGCCGCCCGGCATCGCCCACCACAGCATGAAGATCGCCGGCACCATCAGCGCGACGAAAAAGGCGATCCAGGGTTTGCGCCGTCCGCCCGTGTCGGCGATGGCACCGAGCACCGGGCCGAGACAGGCGATGAAGAAACCGGCGATGCCATTGATGTTGCCCCAGATCGCCTGGCCGCGCACCGGATCGCCGACCACGACGTTCGAGAAATAAGGCGAGAAGATATAGATGGTGATGAGAATGACGTAAGGGTTGCGCGCCCATTCGAAAACGGCCCAGCTCCATTGCCCCAGCCCGTTCGCCGCATGCGCTCCGGTTGCCGAAAGAAGCTGCGCGCTGGCCTGGCCCGGCACCTGAACGCGCACAGGCTCCTCATCCGCCGTCCGGTCTGTAGAATCCAATTGCCGCCCCCCGATATGCCCGGCTCTTCGTCGCGCGGGCCCGATTTTGTTTCCTCAAGTGGACCATGAAAGGCCGGATCGCGAAAGCGGCGGTTCAAGCGGCCACGCCGCAGCACTTCTTGTATTTCTTGCCCGAACCGCAACTGCACGGATCGTTGCGGCCGATCTTTTCGACATGACGCGGCCGCGCGCCCATGATGCCGTCGACATAGAACCAGCGCCCGTCGTGGCGGCGGAAGCTGCTGGTTTCATGATGAAGGCGCTTGTCACCGGCTTGCGTGTAATGCGCGACGAATTCGACGACACCCTGTTCTTCGCCGGGGCCTCCGCCTTCCGTGTGGTGGATTTCGAGCCCGGTCCATTCGCTGGCAGCCGCCCAGTCGGCAGCCCCCTTGCGGTCGAAATCCTCGCGCGTGCCCGGCAGCAGCGTCTCTTCGAGATAGTCGATATTGCCGGTCGCGAAGGCGGCATAGCGCGAGCGCATCAGCGCTTCGGGCGCCGGCGGCAGCTTGGCTCCGGTGAGATAGGGCTCGCAGCAGGCCGAAAAGGCGAGGCCCGAACCGCAGGGACAGGCAGCGGAACCGGAAATCATGCGCGGGCTTACCCTTCTTGTCAGACACGGACCAAAGAAAAAGCCGCCTTGCGGCGGCTTCGTAAATCTGGAGCGGGCGATGAGATTCGAACTCACGACCCCAACCTTGGCAAGGTTGTGCT
>NZ_JBBECC010000159.1:0-2415 GCF_040882025.1 Parvibaculum sp.
GCCGGCCGGTTCGAAGCGTGTGAAGGTGAAGGCCTCGACATATTCTTCCAGCGGCACGCCATATTGCAGCCCGAGCGAAATCGCGATGGCGAAATTGTTCATCAGCGAGCGGAAGGCCGCGCCCTCCTTGTGCATGTCGATGAAGATTTCGCCGATCTTGCCGTCGTCATATTCGCCGGTCCGGAGATAGACCTTGTGGCCGCCGACAAGCGCCTTCTGCGTGTAGCCCTTGCGCCGGTCGGGAAGCTTGTCGCGCTTCTGCTCCGCGGCCTTCACCTGTTCGACAAGCTGCGCCACGCCGCGCTCGGCGACGACGCGGGCGCGTTCCTGCGCCGGCTGCGCGATCAGCGTTTCGACCGCGCTTTCCTCCGCCTCGTCGTCCTCGTCCTCGATCAGTTGCGCGCTCAGGGGCTGCGACAGCTTCGAGCCGTCGCGGTAAAGCGCGTTGGCTTTGAGCGCGAGCTTCCAGGACAGCATGTAGCTCTCCTTGCAGTCCTCGACGCTCGCCGCATTCGGCATGTTGATGGTCTTGGAGATCGCGCCCGAGATGAAGGGCTGGGCGGCGGCCATCATGTGGATATGGCTTTCGACCGAGAGCGCCCGCGTGCCGGTGCGGCCGCAGGGGCTGGCGCAATCGAACACCGAAAGATGCTCGGGCTTGAGCCCCGGCGCGCCTTCCAGCGTCATCGTCCCGCAGACATGGATATTGGCGGCGTCGATTTCGGCCTTGGTGAAGCCGAGCGCCCCCAGCATGTCGAAATCGAGATTGTCGGTTTCCTCGGCGTCGAGACCGAGCACCCCGGTGCAGAAATCCTCGCCGATCTGCCATTTGTTGAAGACGAAACGGATGTCGTAGGCGGTCGCGAGCGCCGCTTCGATCGCCTCGATCTTCTCGTCCGTGAAGCCGCGCGCGCGCAGCATCGCATGGTTGATGCCGGGCGCGTCGGCCATGGTGCCGCGACCCACGGCATGGTCGATGATCGCGGCAATCGCGGCGTCGTCATAGCCGAGAGTCTTCAAGGCCTGCGGCACGGCGCGGTTGATGATCTTGAAATAGCCGCCGCCCGCGAGCTTCTTGAATTTGACCAGCGCGAAATCGGGCTCGATGCCGGTCGTGTCGCAATCCATCACAAGGCCGATCGTGCCGGTCGGCGCGATCACGGTCGCTTGCGCATTGCGGTAGCCGCTGCGCTCGCCCATCGAAACGGCGAGGTCCCAGGCCGCCCGCGCATGGTCGACGAGATCGCCTTGCGGGCAGTTGGCCGCGTCGAGCGGCACCGGCGCGACATTGAGGCCTTCATAGCCCGACGTGAGCCCGTGTGCCGCGCGGGCGTGATTGCGCATCACGCGCAGCATGTGATCGGCATTTTCGGCGTGCGCCGGGAAGGGGCCGAGTTCCTTGGCCATTTGCGCCGAGGTCGCATAGGAAACGCCGGTCATCACGGCGCTGATGGCGCCCGCCAGCGCGCGGCCGGCATCTGAATCGTAAGGCAGTCCGCAGGACATCAAAAGCCCGCCGATATTGGCAAAGCCGAGGCCGAGCGTGCGGAAGCGGTAGGAGCGTTCGGCGATCTCGCGGCTCGGGAACTGTGCCATCAGCACCGAAATTTCGAGCACGATGGTCCAGAGCTTGACCGCATGTTCGAAGGCTTCGACGTCGAAGCGGCCATTCGTCTCGCGGAACTGCATCAAGTTGAGCGAGGCGAGGTTGCAGGCCGTATCGTCGAGGAACATATATTCCGAGCACGGATTGCTGGCGCGGATCGGGCCGGAAGCGGGGCAGGTGTGCCAGTCGTTGATCGTGGTGTGGAACTGGATGCCCGGATCGGCGCTGGCCCAGGCCGCATGGCCGATCTTTTCCCAGAGATCGCGCGCCGGCAGGGTCTTCGCCGCGCCGCCATTGAGGCGGTTGGTCAGCGTCCAGTCGCCGTCATTCTCGACCGCGCGCAGGAAATCATCGGTCACGCGCACCGTGTTGTTGGAGTTCTGGCCCGAAACGGTCAGATAGGCTTCGGAGTCCCAGTCGGTGTCGTAAACCTTGAAGTCGATTTCGTCGTAACCCTGCTTTGCGAACTGGATCACGCGCTGGACATAGTTTTCCGGCACATGCGCGCGGCGCGCTGCAAGGATTTCGCGTTTCAGCGCCGGGTTCTTTTTCGGGTCGAAGCAGGCGTCGTCATCGGCCTCGCAATTGACGCAGGCGCGCATGATGGCATTGAGGTGCTTGCGGTTGATCTTCGAGCCGGTGACGAGCGCCGCCACCTTCTGCTCCTCGGTCACCTTCCAGTCGATGAAAGCCTCGATATCGGGATGGTCGATATCGACCACCACCATCTTGGCCGCGCGCCGTGTCGTGCCGCCCGACTTGATGGCGCCGGCCGCCCGGTCGCCGATCTTGAGGAAGCTCATCAGGCC
>NZ_JBBECC010000160.1:0-14894 GCF_040882025.1 Parvibaculum sp.
ACATCTATCTGGTCGAACTCAACGACGTTCCCGGCAAGCGCCTGCCGATCCGGCTGGCCGGCAACAATATCCGCGATCATCTGGGCGTCGACGTCAAGGGCATGAACTACGCCGACTTCGTGCCGCCGGAACGCCATGCCACGGCCGGCGCCTCGATGCCGAAAATGTTCGGAGCGCCGCCGCTCGGACGCTGGATCCGCAAGGACATTGTCCACAAGGACGGTCACCGCGAACTGATCGAGATGACGCAATTGCCGTTGTTCGAAGCAAAATCCGGCATCCGGCTGGTGCTCGGCCTGATCGAAGGCTTCGGCGAGGAACTGCACGGCGAAGGCCAATTCCGCTTCGAGGACCACGAGAAGGAGTACTTCTTCGATCTCGCGTGAGGGGACGCCTGTCAGGCGCGGCGCATTTCGGGGAAGGCGTTTTTCGGCATCGGCGCGCGGCCGTGTTTTTTCTCGAGCACGCGGCCGATCTCGCGGATGAGATCGCGATGGTCGATCGGCTTGCCGACATAGCCGTCGGCGCCCATCTCGCCGTAGCGCGCATTGTCGGGGCCGAGCGAGTCGGCGGTGAGCGCGATCACCGGCACGTCGCGAAAGGCCATTTCGTGATTGCGGATGTGGGCAAGCGTCTCCATGCCGTTCATCACCGGCATATGCATGTCGAGCAGCACGAGGTCGAAGGGTTGCGTCTGCAGATCGCGGATCGCATCGGCGCCGTTTTCGGCCTCCGTCACCTTGATGCCGAGCGGTTCGAGGAAGAGACGCGCGACCTTGCGGTTGAGCGCGTGATCGTCGACCAGCAGGACCGAAAGACCTTTGGCCCAGCGCGCGCCGCCGACCCTGTCGACATCGGCCTCGGCCGGCGCCTCGCTGACGCGGCGGCCGGTGAGCGCGCGGAAGGTGAAGGTAAAGGTCGAACCCTTGCCCTCCTCGCTTGCCGCCACGACATCGCCGTCCATCAGGCGCGCGAGCTTGCGGCTGATCGACAGGCCAAGACCGGTGCCGCCGAAGCGCCGCGCGGTTGAGGTCTCCGCCTGGGTGAAGGGCGCGAAGAGCTTGTCGAGCGTTTCGGCGCTCATGCCCATGCCGGTATCGGAAATGGCGATGCGCACCTCGAAGGCGCCGTCGCCGGCCGGAACGGTCGAGGCTGAAATCGTGACGCTGCCCTTCTCGGTGAACTTGATCGCGTTCGAAATCAGGTTCGAAATGCACTGGCGCACACGCACCGGATCGAAGCGCAGGAAACTCGCCATTTCATCGTCGATCGACAGCGCGAGGGAGATGCCTTTTTCGGCGGCGCGGGGCGCGAAAAGCTTCTCGACGCGGCGCAGCAGATGACTGAGATCGTTGTCGATGGGCGAAATGTCGAACTTGCCCGCTTCGATCTTCGACAGGTCGAGCACGTCGTTGAGGATCGCCATCAGCGTCTTGCCCGAGTCGAGGATCGTTTCGATCTGATCCTTCTGCTCGGGCGTGAAGTCACCAGCCGCCATCACCTGCGCCATGCCGAGAATGCCGTTCAGAGGCGTGCGGATTTCGTGACTGATATTGGCGAGGAAGGCCGACTTCGCCTCGTTGGCGGCCTCGGCCTGCTTGCGCGCCTTCTTGAGTTCGCGCTCGCGGTCCCTGAGCGCGGTGACATCCGCGCCGACGGCGACCCAGCCGCCGAAGGAAAGCGGAATCTCGACGACCTGTATCACCGTGCCGAGATGAGTCTTGAGCTCGACCGGCTCGCCGCGCGCCAGCGTCTCGTGAATGCCCTGCGCCACGGCATGCGCCTGGTCGTCGGGCAGGTCGGGCACGACCTTCTTGACCGCGAAATAGGTCGCTTCGAGATAGGTCTTGCCTTCCCGGAGCGCCTCGTTGGTGTAGCGAAAGTCGCGCTCGTTCTGCGCGTTGGAGAGCAGGATTTCGTGATCGGGGCCGAAAATGACGAAACCGCCCGGCAGGCGGTCCACCGCCTCCCGCACGATTGCGGCCATCTCGTGCTCGCTGATTTTCTTCTCGCTCATCGTCGCGCCCCATGCGCCGCGCCGCCAGACGCCGCGAAGCATGCCTCCAATTCCCAATCCCTTGGGTGATCCTAGGATTTCGGGCTTAAGAGGCCGTGAACGGGCGCAGCCGGAAAACACTTGCAGCACAAAGGTTTCCGCGCGATTTCGATGAAATCCGGGTTTTTCAGATGGCCGGCGGGATCGTCGTCCCGCTACCGGCTGAAGCGCTTGTATTTGATGCGGTGCGGGATTTCGGCGGCGGCGCCGAGGCGGCGCTTCTTGTCTTCCTCGTAGTCCTGATAGTTGCCCTCGAACCATTCGACATGGCTGTCGCCTTCGAAGGCGAGCATGTGGGTGGCGATGCGGTCGAGGAACCAGCGGTCATGGGAAATAACCACGGCGCACCCGGCGAAGGCGACCAGCGCGTCTTCGAGGGCGCGCAAGGTTTCGACGTCGAGATCGTTGGTCGGTTCGTCGAGGAGGAGAAGATTGGCGCCCGACTTCAGCATCTTGGCGAGATGCACGCGGTTGCGCTCGCCGCCCGAGAGGAGGCCGACCTTCTTCTGCTGGTCCGAACCCTTGAAGTTGAACGAGCCGACATAGGCGCGGCTCGGCATGGTGATCTTGCCAAGCTCGATAATGTCGGTGCCGCCCGAGATTTCCTCCCAGACATTCTTGTTCGAATCGAGCGAGTCGCGGCTCTGATCGACATAGCCCATGACGACCGTCTCGCCGATCTTCAACGCGCCGCCGTCGGGCTTTTCCTGACCCGTCAGCATACGGAAGAGCGTGGTCTTGCCGGCGCCGTTGGGGCCGATGACGCCGACAATGCCGCCGGGCGGCAGCTTGAAGGAGAGATCGTCGATCAGGAGCTTGTCGCCGAAGCCCTTGGAGATGTGCTCGGCCTCGTAGACATTGCCGCCGAGACGCGGGCCGGCCGGAATGACGATCTGCGCCTTGCCTTCCTGCTGCCGGCCGGCCTCGGCCAACAGCTCGTCATAAGCCGAAACACGCGCCTTCGATTTCGCCTGCCGCGCCTTGGGGCTTTGCCGGATCCATTCGAGCTCGCGCGCCAGCGTGCGCTGCTTGGCTTCTTCCTGGCGGCCTTCCTGCACGAGGCGCTTTTCCTTCTGTTCGAGCCAGGAGGAGTAGTTGCCTTCGTAAGGGATGCCCGAACCGCGATCGAGTTCGAGAATCCAGCCCGTCACATTGTCGAGGAAGTAGCGGTCATGGGTGACCATGACGACGGTCCCCGAATATTCCTTCAGATAATTCTGCAGCCAGGCGATCGACTCCGCGTCGAGATGGTTGGTCGGTTCGTCGAGAAGCAGAAGATCGGGCGAGGCGAGCAGCAACCGGCAGAGCGCGACGCGGCGCTTCTCGCCGCCCGAGAGATTGTTGACGTCGGCTTCCGGGTCCGGACATCTGAGCGCATCCATCGCCATCTCGACCTGCGAATCGAGATCCCAGAGGTTCTGGCTGTCGATGATGTCCTGCAGCTTCGCCATCTCGTCGGCCGTCTCGTCCGAGTAGTTCATGGCGAGTTCGTTGTAGCGGTCGATGAGCGCCTTCTTGGAGGCCGCCCCCTCCATCACATTGCCGAAGACATTGAGCGCCGGATCGAGCTCCGGTTCCTGCTGAAGGAAACCGACCTTCGCGCTTTCGGCCGCCCAGGCCCCGCCGGTGAAGTCCGTGTCGACGCCAGCCATGATCCGAAGCAGCGTCGATTTGCCGGCGCCGTTGAGGCCGACGACACCGATCTTGACGCCGGGCAGGAAGGAAAGCCGGATGTCCTTCAGGACCTGCTTGCCGCCCGGATAGGTCTTGGACAGGCGGTCCATGACGTAGACATATTGGTAAGCGGCCATGAGGGGCTCTCGTCCTTCGCGCGAAAAGGGGAATTGGCGCCCCTTCTAGCGGATCGCCCCGGAACGGGCAATCGGCCTAGACCGTTTTCATGTACGCGACCAGCTGATCGAGCGCCGCGCCCCAGCCGTCCTGGAAGCCCATTTCGGCGTGACGCTTCGCCGAGGCCTCGTCCGGATGTTTGGCGATGGCGGTGTATTTCGTGCCCTTGCCTTGCGGCTCCATGACGATCCAGGCCGTGAAGAAGAGATCGTGCACCCGCGCGACGCTCGGCCGGTAGCCCGGCCCGAGCGCCGAAGTCCAGACGAGCTTGCGCTCCTTCTCGATCTCGAGATAACAGCCGGAACCGCCCTCCATCGTCTCGCCTTCGGGCGAGCGCATGGCAGTGTAGAATTCGCCGCCGGGGCGCAGGTCGATCCGGCAGTCGACCGTCTCCCATGGACGCGGCGTGAACCACTTCTTGAGATGCTCGGGCTCCGTCCATGCGCGCCAGACGAGATTGGGGCTCACATCGACCACACGCTCAAGCACGAGGTCGGTTTTGGGATCGATTGCGGGCGTCGTCATTTTTACTCTCCTCGAACGGGGCTGGATCAGAGCGATTTCATATAGGCGACGAGCTGGTCGACCACGGTGCTCCAACCGTCATGGAAGCCCATTTCCTCGTGGCGCGTCACATCCGCCTCGCTCCGGTGCTGCGCAATGGCGGTGTATTTCGTGCCCTTGCCCTGCGGCTCGATCAGGATGGTGGCCGTCATCGCGAGATCCTCGGCCGACAGGGATGCGGGCCGGTATCCGGCGCCCAGAACATTCGTCCAGACGAGCTTGCGGCCCGGCTCGATTTCGAGATAGCAGCAGGTATTGGGAAATTCCTCGCCTTCCGGCGAGCGCATGAGGAAGTAGAATTCGCCGCCGGGGCGCAGGTCGACCCTGCATTCCGGCGTCTCCCAGGGCTTCGGCGTAAAGTAGTGGACGATGTGCTCGGGCTTCGTCCAGGCGTCCCAGACGAGACCGGGGCGGATGTCGACGGTGCGTTCGAGAACGAGATCGAGCTTCGGATCGATGCTCGATGCTTTTTTGGGGGCGGTCATTTCTCTTTCTCCTTCATCTGCATGAGATAGTCGTCGAGCTGGTCGAGGCGACGTTCCCAGAGGTCACGCTGTTCCACCATCCATTTTTCGGCCGCCTTCAACGGCTTCGGCACGAGCTGATAGGTGCGCACGCGGCCCGTCTTGCGCGAGCGGACGAGGCCGCATTTCTCAAGCGCGGCCAGGTGCTGCATGAACGAAGGAAGCGCCATCTTGAAGGGCCGCGCCAGTTCGCCGACGGGCGCCGGGCCCTGCCCCAAGCGGCGGATCACGGCGCGCCGCGTTGGGTCGCCCAGGGCGTGGAAAACACGGTCGAGCTGGATTTGTTGGTTAGGCATGTAACTAAGTATGGAGACGCGCGATAGTTAGGTCAATACCTAAGTTTCATGTCGGCTTGAAAATCGGCCGAACCGCGACCGTTTCAGATGTCGCCAGCGGTATTCAGAATTTCGGCAATCATGTGAAAGCTGGTGGGCCCGGCAGGATTCGAACCTGCGACCAAACCGTTATGAGCGGTCCGCTCTAACCAACTGAGCTACAGGCCCCCAGCGCCCCGCCATATAGCAGCAAGGGGGCCGGGCCGCCAACCGGGAAGCCGGATTTCAGCGCAAGCCGCGCAGGAAGTCGAGGACCGCGGCGTTGGTTTCTTCGGGGTATTCCTGCTGCACCCAGTGGCCGGAACCCTTGACGATACGGGCGCCCATCCAGTTGGGGATAACCTCGCCCGCGCGGGCGAGCGCCTCCTGCCCCCACCAGGTGCCGACATCGTATTCGCCGCCGAGAAACATGGCCGGCACCACCATCGGCTTGCCCTGCATCGGCGCGAGATCGTTCCAGCCGTTTTCGAGATTACGGTAGAAGCTGAGGGGGCCCGCCAGCCCACCGCGTTCCAGCGCATCGGCATAGACATCGAGGTCTTCCTCGGTGAACCAGGCGGGCATCTTTTCGGGCGTCATGAAACGCTCGCGCATCCGCGTACCGGGCGGAATGCAAAAGGCGCTGCCGCGAATGATCTCGGCGGGATCACCGGCGTCGAAATCAATGCCAGCATCCGCCAGCGCATCACCGGAGGCGGTCCATGTGAGATCGCGCACCCAGCCGCGCAGATCGCTCTCGATTTCGGCGATGACGGGCCCGAGCGTGCCGAAATAGACCTGGTAGAAATCCTGATGCGGGCCCGACAGCGCCAGATGAACCTCATGCGGCGAACGCTCGCCGAAGGGATTGCCCGGCAGGCCGATGAGGCCCCGCCCCGCGAAGGGCACGCTCATGCCCATGACGCCGGTGAAGACCTCCGGATGCAGCCACGCCGCCGTCCAGACGACCGGCGCGCCCCAGTCATGCCCGATCAGGATCGCCTGTTTTTCGCCCAGCGCCGCCACGAGCCCGACGAGATCGGCAACCAGCGGATGAATGCGATAGGCATCCGGGTCCCAGAATTTCGAGGAGCGGCCATAGCCGCGCTGGTCGATGGCGACGACGCGGTAGCCGGCCTGTGCGATGACCGGCATCTGGAAGCGCCAGGAATACCAGAGCTCCGGAAAACCGTGGACGAGGATGACGAGCGGCCCCTCGCCTTCCTCGACGACATGCAAGCGTACGCCGTTGACGTCGACCAGCCGGTGTTGGCGCTCACCCATAAATCCCCCCGTCGTTACGAGCCCTGCCGCAACTCGATTTTCTGTTGTCCGAAATTGCGCTCGACAAGCGTCTGCCGTCCGCGCAGCCGGCTTGCGAGCCATTTTCCGAGAACGCGCGCCGTCACATCCGGACGCATCAGCACCGAAGGCGGTGCCACGAAATGCGTCACCATCAGATATTTGCGATAGATCGCCGGATCGTCATGCATCGCTTCGAGCACGCGGTCGATGTACCAGTTCTGAGCGCGGAAATAGAAGGGCCGCTTTTTCTCGACATCCGGAATCCAGGGATAGCGCAGGTTCTGTTCGCGGATCACTGACCAGACGAGATCGGCGATGCGGCTGACATTGCGGTAGTAGCGGCGCACGAAACGCTTGTCATGAACCGAACCGCGGCGCATCAGCTTGCGCAATTCGTCGAGTTCGAGCAGCGCCTTGGTCATGCCGGCGCCCGACACAGGATCGGCGCTGCAATAGGCATCGCCGATGGAGACCATGCCGGAAGGCAGCGTCTTCATGTCCTCGTAGTGCCAGCGCTGCATCGTCGGATAGCGGAAGTTGTAGACCTGCGAGCAGGGTTCGAGGCCGTCGATCTCGCCGCCGATTTCCGGCGTCGGCATCTGCCGCGCGAAGGCGCGGAACTCCGTTTCGTTGCGGGGCGGGCTGTAGAAATTGTAGCCGACGAGACTGGTCGCCAGCGTCGTACGGCTGCTGTCGGTGAAGAACTGCGCCGCGTAGTAGCGCTGATAGGGCCGATGCGCATAGCAGATGGTCATCACCCTGTCGCGCCAGGCCCGCCCGGGCGGCACGCGGTGCTGCATGGTCGAATAGAAGCAGTTGATATGGTCTTCCTCGGTCTCGGGCGTGTCGAGACCAAGACGCGCGAGGGCGGCCGGAACGGGTGTGTTCTTGCCCGCCGCATCGACGATGAATTCGGCCGGAAGGATTTCGGCTTCGCCATTGCGGGCAACGGCAACGCCGACAATGGCGTGATTGTCGCGGTCGTAAACGAGATCGGTGACCTCGCTCTCATAGCGATAGGCGATGCCCGGCGCACCGTCGAGACGGCGGCGGACGCACCATTCGAGCAGCGGGCGGCCGGCGCAGATGATCTCGACGCCGCTCGTGACCTGCTTTTTCCACGATCCGGCAAGCATCAGCCTGTATTGCTCGCCCATGTCGACGCGGAAGGCGCCGGCGCCGACCATGTCGTCGATGATCCCGGGGAAGATGGTTTCAAGCTGACGCTGGCCGGCAACCAGCAAATGATGAATGTGCCAGCCCTGCGCCGCGCCGGGACGGCCTTCGGCGCGGCGGTGGTCCTGATCCTTTTCGACCACGATCACCTTGTCGAAACTTTCGGAGAGAACCTTTGCCGCCGACATGCCGGCGATCGAACCGCCGATCACGACCGCCGTGCCGCGGCCGCGCCGGCGGATATCGGCGGGGTCGAAAGCCGGAAGCGGAAGCGCGGCGTGCGCCGGACCGGACGTCCCGCCACTCGGGAGGAACTTCTCGTACCAGAGATTGGCGCCGTTGAAATGCCGTTCGCCGAGCCAGGCGCGCGTTGCATCGATCATCGCGGACGGCCCGCAGAGATAGATGTCGACCGCGCCGCCGCGAAGATCGGTGTCAGCCAGAAGATCCGTCACAAGGCCGGCGCGGCCGCTCCAATCCGGCGACGGCTCGGCGACGATCGCCTCCCAGGTGAAATCGGGATGCGTGGCGGCAAGACGCTCGATCCGGTCGAGCAGCACGAGATCGGTGGCACGGGTGACGCCGTAATTGAGCCGGATCGGCTGCGGACAGGCATCCGCCACCAGCTGTTCGGCGATGGCGAGGATCGCCGAGAGGCCGGTGCCGCCGGCAACCAGCACGACCGGCCGCGCGACCTCGCGCAGATGGAAATCGCCCCTGGGCGCGCGGAGCTTGATGCGGTCCCCGGGTGCCGCGCGATTGCGCAGCCAGTCCGACATGGCGCCTTCGGGCAGCAGTCGGATCAGAAACTCGACCTCGGACCCCTTGTCGTCGGCATGCGTGAAGGAATAGCTGCGCCAGCTCTCGCCGCCCGGCACGCGAAGCTGCGCGAACTGGCCGGGGCGAAAGCCGAGCGCGGCGGGCAACCCGGAAACGTCGAGTGCCAGCAACGCCGTTTCGGGCGCGAGTCGCTCGACCCGCGTTACCGTGGCCTCGCCGACAACGATGCGCGCCGCATTGCCGTCGAAGGGATATTCGAACTCGACGGTGCAATCGGAACGGACGCGGGCCTGACAGGCAAGAATGCGCCCCTCGTCGCATTCCGAGCGGTTGAGGGCGACGACATTGCCCGGCTCGTAGCTGCCCTCGGTGCAACGCCCGACACAGGTGCCGCAGACGCCGCTCTGGCAGGCGCTGACGACCGGAATGCCGTTTTCCTCGGCCGCTTGCAAAACGGTCTGGTCGGCGCCGACCGCCATTACGCGCGTCGCTCCGTCGGAATAGCGTACCGTTACTTGAAACGTCACTGGCCAGTCTCTCGCGATGTCTGAGGAGTTCCCCCTCAATTTCGGCGGCGGGACCAGCCAGCGCCATTGCGCAAATCGGTGACCGGCCCCGCTCTTTCGGGGGGTGGGCGTACGGAAGCCACCCGTCCCCGCCGCAATTTCGCCCCGATCCGGCCGGAAGCTCCGGCCAGAAACGCAAACAGGAGGCATGACAATGCCGCGCCGTCTTTCCGCCACCCCGCTCGCGCTGGCCTTTCTGGCCGCTCTCGCCTTTTCCGCTCCGGCCCATGCCGAAGAACCCGCTCCCCGCACCATCACCATCACCGGCGAAGGCGAAGCGACCGCCGTTCCCGACATCGCCTGGATCGACACCGGCGTCGTGACCGAAGGCAAGACGGCGGCCGAGGCGCTGGCTGCCAACACCCAGGCGATGGAAGCCGTGTTCAAGGGGCTCGAGGAATCCGGCATCGAGAAGCGCGACATGCAGACCTCGCAATTCTCCGTCTACCCCGTATATGAGCAGATGAAGCCGGAAGACCGTCCGCAGACGCCGAAGATCGGCGGCTACCGCGTGCAGAACCAGTTGACCCTCAAGGTCCGCGATCTGGATGCGCTCGGCGGCATTCTCGACAAGGTGGTGACGCTGGGCTCGAACCAGCTTTCGGGCATCCGCTTTTCGATCGACGAACCCAAGCCGCTGATCGACAAGGCGCGCGAAGCCGCCGTCAACGATGCCCTCAGAAAGGCCAAACTCTATGCGCGTGCCGCCGGCGTCGCGCTCGGCCAGATCATGAGCATCACGGAAAGCGGCGGCGGCATGCCCCAGCCCATGTACATGAAAGCCTCGATGGCGATGGAACGCGACGCGAGCGTGCCCGTGGCGGCCGGCGAGCAGACGCTTTCGGCCAGCGTGACGCTGGTGATCAAGATCGACTGAAGGGGACTTCAGCCGAAACTTGCCTTTCCGGCAGGGCGGAACCCCGAACACGGGTTCCGCCCTTTCCTTTGGCGGAATTTGCGGGTTCTTTGTCATTTCAGCCGCAGGGGCGATGCGCGATGGTTGGGTGAAATTCAGCCGGAACCCGGAGGCCCCCCATGCGCGCGCACAGCATTGCCATACCTTTTGCGTTCTTCCTTCTGCTTGCCGGCCTGGTGGTCGCGACGGCTGCGGGTGCGGAGACGCCCGCCGCCGGCCCGCTGGAGCTGAAGCCCGGCCGCGAGCGCGCCGTCGTCGCCGTGGTGGCCCTCAATGCCGGCACGGAAGTGACCGACTTCCTGGTGCCCTACAGCGTGTTGAACCAGGCCGGCGCGGCGGTGATGGCGGTGGCGCCGTCTTCCGATCCGGTCGCGTTCTGGCCCGCGGCATCGGTGCGGCCCGACGCGGACTTTGCACAATTCGACACCGCGTACCCGCAAGGCGCCGACATTGTCGTCGTGCCGGCCGTGCACGACCCGGACGATGCCGCGCTCAAGGCATGGCTGCAGGCGCAGGCACAGAAAGGCGCATTGATGGTCTCGATCTGCGAGGGCTCCTTCGCGCTCGCCGCCGCCGGGTTGCTCGACGGCAAACGCGCCACCGGCCATTTCTATGAACATGAGAACCGCACGGAGACGTTTCCGAAGGTGCGCTGGGAACGCAATCGCCGCTATGTCGAAGACGAAGGGGTCATCTCCTCGTCGGGCGTCAGCGCCTCGCTTCCCATTTCGCTGATGCTGACCGAACGCCTCGCCGGACGCGACCGCGCGGCCGAACTCGCCGCCGCCTACGGCGTCGCCGATTACGGTCCGAAGCACAATACCGACGCCTTCAATATCGGCATGGAGGAAATCACGACGGCCCTGAAGAACATCGCCTTCGGCTGGCCACGCGCGCATTACCTGATCGAAGTATGGGACGGCGTCGACGAAGTGAACATGGCCTTCCCGCTCGACTTCGCGGCGCGCACCTGGCGCGGCTCCTCGGCGGCGATTGCGGCGAAAGCCGAAATCCGCACCCGCCACGGCCTCACGATCATCGCCGACGAAACGGGCGAAGCGCCCGGCGGCGCGCGGCTCGTGCGGCTGCCCGGCGCGCCGGCTTCGGCGGCGGAAGCTGCCGTGACGCTGGCGAGCCCCGCAACGCTGCGCGAGGACTTCCTCGCCTTTATCGGCGAGGAGCTTGGCGACAAAACAGCGCAGTTCGTCGCCACGCAACTCGAATATCCGCGCCGCTGACGCCCCTCTCCAACTTGTGACTGGACGGTGAGGACCACCGCCGGGCAGGCTCGCCCTGTCGCTCACAGGAAAATGGAGAAGGCGCGGATGTCGGTCGAGATGGTGAAGGAATATTACGGCCAGACGCTGAAAGGCTCGGCCGATCTCAAAACCGATGCCTGCTGCGACGTGACCGCGACGCCGGCCCATATCCGCAGCGTGCTCTCCGGCATCCATGACGAGGTGCTGACGCGCTATTACGGCTGCGGCCTTGTGATCCCCGACATGCTGGACGGCATGCGCGTGCTCGACCTCGGCTGCGGCGCCGGCCGCGACGTCTATGCGCTCTCCCGCCTTGTCGGCGAAAAGGGCGCCGTTACCGGCGTCGACATGACGGCCGAACAGCTCGCCGTCGCCCGCGCCCATGTCGGCTGGCACACGGAACGCTATGGTTATGCGCATGCGAATGTCGATTTCCGCGACGGCTATATCGAAGCCATCGGCGATCTCGGCCTCGAGCCCGCGAGCTTCGACATCATCGTTTCGAACTGCGTCATCAACCTCTCGCCCGACAAGCGCGCGGTGCTGGACGGCGCCTGGTCGCTGCTGAAGCCGGGCGGCGAACTCTATTTCGCCGATGTCTATGCCGACCGCCGCCTCGATGCGAGCCTGCGCAACGATCCCGTGCTGCTCGGCGAATGCCTCGGCGGCGCGCTCTACTGGAACGATTTCCTGACGCTGGCGAAAGAAGCGGGCTTCGCCGATCCGCGCCTCGTCGCCGACCGGCCGCTGGAAGTGACCGACGCCGCCATCCGCCGCGCGCTGGGGCCTGCCCGCTTCTTTTCGGCGACCTACCGGCTCTTCAAGCTCGAGGGGCTGGAAAGCGCCTGCGAGGATTACGGCCAGGCCGTGATCTACAAGGGCGGCATCCAATATGCCGAGGACGTCTTCACGCTGGACAGCCACCACCGAATCGAGAAAGGCCGTGTCTTCCCCGTTTGCGGCAATACGTACCGGATGCTGGAGGAAAGCCGCTTTGCGCCGCATTTCGACTTTATCGGCGATTTCTCGCGGCATTTCGGCATTTTCGAGGGCTGCGGCACGCAGATGCCCTTTGCCGACACCGGCGCGGCGGCGACCGACGGCGCCTGCTGTTGAATTCCGGCCCTTGTTTCCGGGCACCGGCACCCCATATGGATGAAAGCGACAGTTATCGCGGCTTTTCGCGCGCCTCAAGGTGCAGCGGGAATGCCGGTCCGGCGAGAGCCGGTGGCGCAAGCCCGATAACTTTTCATCGCAAAGCCTTGACCACGGATGTAACGGCAGGGCCACGGGATGATTGGGAAAGGCCGGGATAACCCGGCCTTTTTTCATGCCCGAACGCGGCACATGCGCGATTGACGCGCCGAACAGCGGAAGGAACCATCCATGTCGGCAAAGAATTTTCTCTTCAAAGCCAAGGCCGCCACGGAGCGCGTCAGCAAGGCCGATCAGACGAGCATCGTCGCGCACGGCCTCAATGAGACCGCCGCGCGCCTCTCGGCGGCGAAGACCGCGCGGCTGAAGGAACTCCGCCTCGCCCGCGACGCCGAGGAAGCCGCCGCCAAGGCCAAGGCCGCCAGGGCCGCCGCGAAAGCCGGCAAGCCGAAGAAGAAGCCGGCCGCGAAGAAGGCTATCGGCGAAACCTCTCTCTGATTCCCGCCGCCCACACCTGAAACGCCTTGCACCAAAAGCCCCGCGAAGCAAAGCTTCCGGGGTTTCGGCACGCGAACTTGCGACCTTCAAGCGTGAAGGATGCGCGGGGCGTGTGTCGAACTCGGCCGCACATGTGTTTTACATGTGCATGTTACATGTGGGGGCGGCTTCGTTCCCGCACGCCCCGCGCGCCGCATTCCGTGAGCGCATGGCCTAGAACCATCCGCCGCAGAACCGCGACACCCCTCCCCGCATTCGGACAATCCGGATACGCCCTTCGCAGGAGCGGGTATGGATGAATATGGGGGTGCTTTGGCGGGGGGAGATAAGTTTTTTAGCGTGTCAGCGTCTCCGCTGTCTGCGCACTCAGAGCCGCGCAGCGACACGCACGAAGAAGGGATGGTCGCAGAAGACGTAATTCTCACAGACGAGCCCGTCGCGCGTGCGCACGCGGTCGCATCCCGTGAACTCGAAGCGTCCTTCGGGACCGGTGCCGGTCGCGACCCAACGGATGAAATGGAAGTCGCCCGTCGAGGCATGCTCAGGCACCTTCAGCGAGAAATCCGGACACTCCTCGAGAAGAGCGGCGATCACCTTCATGTAGGGTTCCGGATCGCGCACCGTTCCGATGGGACGCGGCCAGTAGCCGACGATGTCATTGGTGATGACGTCGAAGATGCCAGGCAGAAGCAAGGGGTCGGGCTTCGCCCAGAAGGCCATGAAGCCCTCCGGAGACCAGCGGCGGCGGGGTTGCGCGGCAGTTGCAAGTGACATGATCATGCCTCCTCTGTTGATGACGCGAACGAGGATGCATCGCGCGGCGCGGAACATCGATTACGTGAAGCGTAATGCGCGACAGAAAAGCCCGGATATTTCGATCCGGGCTCTGTTATTTGAGGCGGTTCGCTGCTCACTCAGGCACTTTCATCAGTGGTTCGAAGGGCCGCCCCTGCCGCATCGCCTGCAGGGGCGCGGTGTCGGCATAGACGATCTCCTCCATGATCCGGCCATCCTTCAGCGTCATCTTGTCGACGCCGCGCCAGGTGACGACGGTGTCGCCATAGGTATTGGACGACTCCCATTCGATCACGACGACATCGCCGCGCGCGGTCCAGCCGAGAAGCTTCCATGTGAGCTTTGGCGCCTGCGCGTTCTGCAATTCATTGAGCTTGCCGATCTCGGCCCCGCGAATGACGCGATCCGCGAAGGGATAATGGAGCTCGCCCTCCGGATGCCAGAGCGCGATGAACTGCTCGGGATCCCGCGCCGCCCAGGCGGCGGCGAAGCGGGCGACGAAAGCTTCCTTGTCGGTATCGGTCGTCATGTCTCTCTCCATCCATGCGTTGCGGTGGGGAGGAACATGAGCGGAAGAGAGGCGCGGGTCTCGCCGGATTCGGACGGCATCACCCGGATATGAAAAGCCCGGATCGTTCGATCCGGGCTTTGATTCCTTTGAAGAAACCCCCTCACCCTTCCCACCGATGTGGCTTGCGCCACATCGCCGGGCCCCTTCCCTCTCCCCGCTGGGGAGAGGGAGGGAGCGGGCGCAAGCCCGCGGAAGGGTGAGGGATGCGTCAGTCTCAGTTGTCGAGGAACGAGCGCAATTTGCGCGAACGCGACGGATGCTTCAGCTTGCGCAGCGCCTTCGCCTCGATCTGGCGGATGCGTTCGCGCGTGACCGAGAATTGCTGGCCGACTTCTTCCAGCGTGTGGTCGGTGTTCATGCCGATGCCGAAGCGCATGCGGAGCACGCGCTCCTCGCGCGGCGTCAGCGAGGCGAGCACGCGCGTCGTCGTCTCGCGGAGGTTCGACTGGATCGCCGCGTCGATCGGCAGGATGGCGTTCTTGTCCTCGATGAAATCGCCGAGGTGGGAATCCTCCTCGTCGCCGATCGGCGTCTCGAGGCTGATCGGCTCCTTGGCGATCTTCA
>NZ_JBBECC010000161.1:0-2261 GCF_040882025.1 Parvibaculum sp.
GCAACTCCTCCCGATAGAGCAAGCTGAACCGTCCTCGTTTCGAGGGCAGATGCGGGATCGGAACGAGAGAGCCCTCTTCCAGTTCGCGGCGGGCAAGTTCGGCCATGATCACGGCCAGACCCTGACCGGATTTCGCGGCGGACATCGCATCGCCCATGCTGGAGACCGTCACACGGCGCCTGGAGACGCGCGCCAGCGCGGGCGGCAACAGCGCCCAGGCGTTGCGCGCGTAGTCGTAGTCGATGCGCGGGACCGCCCTGAACAGATCGACGATGTCGTCGCGCAGCAGGCCCGGCGCGCACACGGCCATCAAGCGAACATCCATCAGCGGGTGCGACACCCAGCCCGGGCGCCGCGCGCGCCCGTACTGGACGATCGCGTGGTAGCGACTTTGCGGCGAAGGCGCGAGCGCGAGCGATATTTCGAGACGGGCGCTCCGCTTTTGCCTGTAATAGGCATCGAGATTGGGCAGCAGCAACGACGTGCCGAAGAGCGGTGTGACGCCCACGATCAGACGTTTGTCGTCGGGGCCCGCCTGGAATGCATTCACCTCGTCGACGATCGACCTGGCTTTCGACAGCAACCGGCCGCCGAGGGAGGTGAGCGCAATCCGGCGCGTGCCGCGCACGAACAAGGGCGCGCCACAAAAGCCTTCGAGGCTCTTGATCCGGTGGCTTATCGCCGAGGCCGTCACGTTCAATTCCCGGGCGGCGGCGAGAAAGCTCAAATGCCGGCCGGCGGCTTCAAACGCCTCAAGCGCCTGCATGGAAGGAAGGTTTGTCACTTTTTCCAGCCTATGGTTGAAAATTATTAATCCATAAGAACAGCGGATTCAATTGTCAACATGACGGATCGTTTCGACACTGGCGAGGATTTCACAACGGCCCCGGAGAACGGTCCATGCCCTCGAACGATCCATCGGCGCCTTCCGTTTGCGTCATCGTTATCGCCCGCGCGCGCGACGGCCGGCGTCGGGACGTTCTTGCCGCCTTCAAGCGCAGCAAATCCCTGATGGCGCAAACCGCCGGGTGTCTCAGGTTCGATGTCCATTACGGCATCGACGATCCGAAGACCGTCATGGTCCATGAAGTATGGCAATCGATCGCGCAGCACCGGGAGGCGTTCAGCCAGGTGACCGGCTCGGCGGCGTTCTCCGAATTTCGAAAGCTTCTCGAAAGCGATCTCGCGCTTTCCTATTTTCACGAAGCGTGAGCGCCTATCATGATCAGACTTGTTCTCTCCCTCCTCGCCGCCCTGTCGATCGGCACGGCCGTTCATGCGACCGAGCCTGCGACGATCGATGAGGTGGTCGCCGCGGCGACAAGCGATATGGATTATGTCGACAGCGCCTATCTGAAGAACCGGCAGGCCCAAAACGCGGACCTGCTGCTTCTGGATGTGCGCACGCAACGCGAATACGACGCCGGGCATATTCCGGGATCGGTCTGGATGGAACGCGGTATCGTCGAATTTCGCATGGCGCGCATGGTTCGCGATGCGGATGCCGAGATCGTGGTCTATTGCGCGGTCGGCAACAGATCCGCGCTTGTCGTCAAGGCGCTGCGGGAGATCGGATACCGAAACGTGAAGGCGCATACGGGTTTCAACGCGTGGGTCACGGCGGGCAACGCGTATGAAAACGATCTCGGCCGTTCGACGATGATCGAGCTGCGCGCGATCAACGCCGCAACGAATGCGCGGCCGATGGCGGGAGCGTCCGACTGAGCCGCCGACCGGCAGCCGGGGACCGGCGGTCAGGCCTTCGCCGGAATGCGGGCGATCACCTTGATTTCGAAGTCGAAGCCGGCGAGCCAGTTGACGCCGACGGCGGTCCAGCTCGGATAGGGCGGCGCGGGGAAGGCCTGTTGCTTGGCGGCCATGACGGCGTCGAACTGGTTTTCGGGATCGGTGTGGAAGGTCGTCACGTCGACGATGTCGTCGAAGCCGCAACCGGCCGCTGCGAGCGTCGCTTCCAGGTTGGCGAAGGCGAGCTCGACCTGGCGCGCGAAATCCGGCTCAGGGCTCCCGTCGGTGCGGCTGCCGACCTGGCCGGAGACGAAAAGCAGATCGCCGGAGCGGACCGCCGCCGAATAGCCATGCGCCTCGTAGAGGGCGTGGCGGCCGGCGGGGAATACGGCGTCGCGTGCGGGCATGGCGGGGTTCCTTTCGTCGCGCGCGGTGGGGGGCGCTTGCGCGGCGATGGGACGCCGCCGGTCCCTTCATATTGGACGGCCATGGCCGGAAGGCAAGGCATGGGCCGG
>NZ_JBBECC010000162.1:0-14504 GCF_040882025.1 Parvibaculum sp.
TGTCGACGCGATCCTGTCGTCGATGCCGCCGACGGTGAAGTGGCCCTAGGCCGTTCTGCGGCGCGGCGCTTTCTTCGCCTCCTTCTTCGGCGCCGACGCGCGGTGATGCGGCATCACCGCCGGGCGTTTTCCCTTGCGCATCCATTCGCCGTAGAAATCGACCTTGGCCTCGATCAGCGCCAGCGCTTCCGTCCAGTCGGCGATGGTCTCGCGGACGCGTTGCCCATGCGCGGCGAGCAGCGCGCGCTGTTCCTTCAGCGCGGCCTTGCCCTGCCGCGTGAGCGCGGTATATTCACGCAATTGCGCGATCGACATGCCGGTGCGGCGCAAGCGATCGATGAGATCGAGCCAGGCGACGTGATTTTCGGTATAGACCCGCCGCCGGCCCGCATCGCGCGCGACGCCGGGGATGAGACCCTGCTTCTCGTACCAGCGGATGGTGTCGATGCTGCGGCCCGTGCGGGCCGCGAGTTCGCCGATGTGAAAATCACGCGCCATGGCTCGTCCCGCCCGGTTTACGCCGCGACCTTCGGCGGCTGCAGCGCCTCGTTCAGATGCGCCGTATCCATGTATTCCAGAAGTTCCTTGAGCTTGCCATTCTCGATGCGGCAAACCCAGCAGTAAGTATTGCTGTAGACCTTGCCTTCCTTCGTGGTGACGCGGCCACGGCACTCGACGGCGACACGGTCGCCCTCGGCGATGAGACCGACAAGGCGGTTGACATATTGGTCGGCGAATTGCGCGAAGAGCGGGTCGAGCAGCTCCCGGCGAACGGCCGCCTTGCCGCTGTAGGTGCCGGACCAGGCGGTGTTGCCGATAATCGTCCAGCAGAAATCGTCGGCGAGGCTTCGGACGAAGGCAGCGCCATCTCCTTTTTCAAGCCCGGCAAAAATATCCTCGATAAGCTTCCTGTTTTCAGTCGCACTCATGATGGTGTTCCTTGTAGTGAAATGTCGCCCGGAGGAGCGTTCCGGGATTGAACATCCTTGAGTGCACTCCAGCTCAAGCGAAATTTTCGAGGGCCGACATGGCGAAAGGCGAGACGGCGGCGCAGCGCTTCGTGCGGCTGAACGGGATCGCGGGCAGGTTCCGCGAAATCGATGTGCCGAAGGACCGCAAGACCTCGGCGCTCGATATGGCGGCGGCAAGCGGGATCGATCCCGCGCAGCTTTTCAAGACGCTGATCGTGGAAACGGCGGAAGGAAAGCTCGCCGTCGCCGTGGTGCCCGCGAGCCGCGACCTTGACCGCAAGGCACTGGCGCGCGAACTCGGCAGCAAGCGCGTCGATCTCGCGCCGAAGGACAAGGCGGTGAAGCTCACCGGCTACGCGATGGGCGCCTGCAGTCCGCTCGGGCAGAAGAAGAAACTGCCGACATATATCGATGAAAGCGTGAAGGGTTTCGAGACGATCTTCGTGTCGGGCGGCGCCTACGGGCTTGAACTGGAGATTGCGGCAGCGGACTTGGCGGCGGCGACGGAAGGAACGTTCGTGGCGATCTGCTAGACCGCCTTCGAGTGGCGCGCTTCGCCAGTGCCCAGATAACTGTCGAACACGGCACAGACGGCGCGCACCAGCGGGCGGCCGTCCTCGGTCATGGCGAGGCGGTGCCCCTCGCGCCGCACGATGCCGTCGGCTTCGAGCGGGGCGAGGCTTTGCAGCTCGGCCGCGAAACCCGCCGCATCCGCACCATGCATCGCCGCCACCTCGTCGAGATCGACCGCCATGTCGCACATCAGCCGGTCGATGACGGCACGGCGCAACCGGTCTTCGCCGGAAACGGCGATGCCGCGCGTGACGGCGAGTTCCCCCGCCCGGACCCGCGCCTTGTAGCGTTCGATGGCGAGCTCGTTGGCGACATAGCCCTGCGGCAGCGCGCCGATGGCAGACGCGCCGAAGCCGATCAGCACAGGCGCGCCGTCGGTCGTGTAGCCCTGGAAATTGCGGCGCAGCCGCCCCGCGCCGCAGGCCAGCGCCATCGGATCGTCGGGCCGCGCGAAATGATCGAGCCCGACCGACACATAGCCATGCGCGACCAGCCGCGCCGACGCGGCCTCGTATTGCCGCCAGCGCTCGGCGGGACCGGGCAACGCCTCTTCCGGGATCAGACGCTGATGGGATTTCATCCAGGGCACATGCGCATAGCCGAAAAGCGCGATGCGCGACGGTCCAAGGCCCGCCGCCTTGTCGACCGTCCCGAGGAGGCTTTCGACCGTCTGGTAGGGCAGGCCGTAGCAGAAATCCATGTTGACCGCCGCGACACCCGCCGCGCGGAGCCAGCCGATGACGCGCGCCGTCACGTCATAGGGCTGAATGCGGTTGATCGCCCGCTGCACGCGCGGTTCGAAATCCTGCACGCCGACAGAGGCGCGCGTGACGCCCGCGCGCGCCATGGCCGCGATATAGGCTTCATCGGCCGTGCGCGGATCGAGTTCGACCGCGATCTCGGCGTCGAGCGCGACATTGTAGTATTCGCGCAAGCTGGCCAGCGCGCGGCCGAAATCAGAAGGCGTCAGCAAGGTCGGGCTGCCGCCGCCGAAATGAATGTGATTGACCAGCATCCGCGCCGGCAGGCGGCGCGCGACAAGCCGCGCCTCGTCGAGCATCGCCTCGAGATAATCGGCGACCGGCGCATATTTTTTCGTTGCCTTGGTGTGGCAGGCGCAGAACCAGCACATCTCGGCGCAATAGGCGACATGGAGATAGAGCGACAGCGGCAGCGCCGGATCGAGATCGCCGAGCCATGCCTCGTAGCGCGCGCCATCGACCGATGGGCCGAAATGCGGCGCCGTCGGGTAGGAGGTGTAGCGCGGGACCCGCAGGTCGTACCGTTCGATGAATTCGCTGCGCATGGAAAAAGGCTAGGCGCGCCCGCGTGGCGGCGGCAATTCCCTCAAATGCCGCAGCGCGGCGGCAGATGGTCGCGGGCGTCCTATTCCTCTTCGGCGATCACGGCCCGGAGCACCTGCTGCAGCGTGCCCTTCGGGCCGAAATCCCAGTCGCCGCCGTAATGGATGTCGTCGACCGTCCAATGCCCGTCCTCCGGGACGAGGACGACACGGTCGGTCCATTGCACGGGCGCCTCCTCCGCGTCGTGAACCAGCTGCACATCGCAGATGACCGTCTCGCCCCTGGCATCGCATTCGCCAATTTCGTAGGACGTCGCGCCCTCGACAAGCGAGGAGAAGATGTCGCCCTGCAGATAGGGCGGCTCGGAATTGCTTGTGCGTTCGGTGTGACGGCGCTCGGCCTCGGCGGCTTGCGCCAGCAGGCTGTCGAGCATCGACGAGATCACCGGCCGAAGCCGCGTGCGGAAATCGCCGACGGGCACGCCGCCCGTGCGCTCGCTCAGGCGAATGTCGTAGAACACCGCCGCGGCGCGCGCCGCATCGTTCTCGGAGCCGCTGTCGCCACAGGCGGCGAGCGGAAGGAGAAGAAGGAGAGCAAAGAGAGCGCGCATGTAAGACCTCCCGTCAGTAAACCGTCGCCTGCACGATCGCTTTCAGTCGTTCGATGATCGAGAACTCGTCCTCAATGAAATCGCTGTCGATCCACCATTCCTCGACCTCGTCGCGAACGCGGCCGACCTCCGGCCCTTCGGGGACGCCCGACGCCTTGATCATCTCGCCGGTCAGGGGCAGCACCGGCCGCTCCCAGCTGTCGGCCATGGCGAGCAGCGCCCGCCACTGAAAGGCGTTGTGGCCGCGCCGGTCGTCGGCCCAGCCGAGCGAGACACGGTCCTTGAAGAGGTCGAGACCCATCGTATAGAGCGCCCGGCGCATTTCGCGCATCGAGAGGTAGCAGACGATCTTGGTCCGGTCGGTCAGCATGCGCGTCAGCCGCTCGCGCTCCCTGTTGGAAAACCGGAGCCGCTGGGCAAGCGCCGCGACGCCCTTGTCGTCGAGATCGAGCATCGAACCCAGACGCAGGATCGGGTCGGCCTTGGGCCGGAACAATTGCGTCGTCTCGATCTCGACAAGCTTCTCGAAACGGTCGAGCCGTGTCGCCTCGGGGAGCACCAGCGACAAAATGCCGGCCGCCGCCATCTGCCGGAAAGCCGCCGGTCCGTTTTCGGCCGCCGCGATTTTCAGGATTTCGTCGCGCACGCGCTCGCCGGAAAGCTGCTTCAGGCCCTCGCGTTCCTCGGCCGCGGCGCGCAGACCCGCGGAATCGGGCTCGCCCTTGCCGTACCAGGCGTGAAAGCGAAAGAAGCGCAGGATGCGCAGATAATCCTCGCGGATGCGCTCATGCGGATCACCGATGAAGCGCACGCGCCTGGCCGCGATGTCGGCGCGCCCGCCGAGCGGATCGTGGATCGTGCCGTCGGCGTCGCAGTAAAGCGCGTTGATGGTGAAGTCGCGCCGCTTCGCATCCGTCAGCCAGTCGCCGGTGAAGGCGACATCGGCGCGGCGGCCGTCTGTTCTGATATCGGCCCGGAGCGTCGTGATTTCGAAATGGCGGCTCGGCGTCACCGCCGTCACCGTGCCGTGATCGATGCCGGTGGGTACGGTCTTGATGCCCCTCGCGCCAAGCAGCGCCATGGCGCGCGCCGGCGTTTCGGTGGTGGCGATGTCGATGTCGGATACCGGCTCGCCCATCAGCGTGTTGCGCACGGCGCCGCCGACAATGCGCGCCGCGCCGCCATCGGCGCCGAGCGCCTCGAGCACCGCTTTCGTATCGGGGGCGCTCAACCATTCGGCGCGGGCCATTTCGCGGCTCTGGACCTTTTCGACACTCATGCTGATTCACTCCGGCAGGATTTTTGTCCGCCACATATAGGCCGGACGGGCCCGCCTGTCTGCCCCGCCGCCGCGCCGTGGCTATCGGTCGCCATAGAGCCGGTCATACATGTTTTTCAGCATCCCGGCCGTCGCGCCCCAGATGTAATGGCCATTATAGGGCATCGCGTAATATTCGCGCCGCCGCCCTCGCCAGACGGCGCTGTGACGCTGGTGATTGGCGGGGTCCATCAGAAAGCCGAGCGGCACCTCGAAGGCCTCGGCCACCTCGTCGGGCGAAATCGTCAGGCTGAAACCCGGCGTGACGAAAGCCACCACCGGCAGGATACGGAAGCCGGTGCCGGTCTCATAGGCGTCGAGGTAACCGGCGACATTCACGAAGGATCGGGCAAGGCCAACTTCCTCCTCGGCCTCGCGCAAGGCGGCTTCCGCCGGCGTTTCGCCGGGATCGATCTTGCCACCGGGAAAGGCGACCTGGCCCGAATGGGTGCCGAGATGCTCGGCGCGGCGCGTCAGCAGCACATGCGGCCCATGCGCATGTTCGACGACCGGCACAAGCACGGCCGCCGCGCGCAGGCTCGGCCGCTCTTCGGGCTCGACCCAGACATTCTCGTTGAGATCGTGGTCGCCCCTGAGGGCCCGCCCCGGAATGCCGTCGGGGGCCAGCAGCGCGCTTACAGGCGGCGGCGTCCGGTCGGTGCGGGAGAGGATACGATCGCGATAATTGTCCATGAAGGCGAGGCCTAGAAGGCCATCTCCTCGGCCGGCATGAAGGGCCAGAAGATGCCGCCCGACCAGACGCCGAACCAGCGGCGGCCCTCATGCTCCTCCTCGACGCCAAGCTCAACCAGATCGTAGAAGACGGCGCGGTTGATCAGCGCCTCGAGCCGGGCCCGGACATGGACATAAGGCGAGGGCTCGCCGGTTTCGCCGTCGATCTCGAAGCGCATCGGATGATCGGCGCCCGCGACCGTATCGTCGCCGACATTGGTGGTGAAGGTCAGCATCTGGTCGCGGCCCTTCCCCTCGACCTTCATGGCAACGGCAAGAAACGGCGCATCGTCGACCGTGATGCCGACCTTCTCGACCGGCGTCACCAGATAGTATTTCCCGTCCTCGTCGTGACGCAGCACGGTCGAGAACAGCCGGACCAGCCGCGTCCGGCCGATGGGCGTGCCCATGTAGAACCAGGTACCGTCGCGCGCGATGCGCATGTCGAGATCGCCGCAAAAAGGCGGATTCCACTTGTGGACAGGCGGCAATCCGCGCGCCTTCTTGCCTTCGGCTTCCGCGACGGCAAGCCCCTTCAACCCGCCCGGCGCGCCGCCGGCCTCGGATTTTTCGGGCGTCTCCGCTGTCTTTCCGGTCACCCCGGCCATATTTCGTCCGTCCTCTCGGTAACTTGAAGCCGATTTGCTGCCGCAAGGCAGCGATTCCGGCCATATTATCGTCACGAAACCCCGCGCCAATGGCGGCGCGGCCAAAAGCGCGAAATGCGGCACATACGGTATATGTAGGTCAATGCAGACACTCAGTGAAGCGGACGGCGCCGCCGTCGAGGAGATCGAGGCCACCGGCGCCAAAATCGCGGCGGCCCGTGCCGCCATCGGCGAGGTGATTTACGGCCAGGAACAGGTGATCGATCAGACGCTGGTGACGGTGTTGGCGGGCGGCCATGCCTTGCTTGTCGGCGTGCCGGGCCTGGCGAAAACGCTGTTGGTCCACACGATGGGCCAGGTGCTGGGCCTCGACGACAAGCGCGTGCAATTCACGCCCGATCTGATGCCCGCCGACATTCTGGGCTCGGAAGTGCTGGAAGAGAGCGACCAGGGCCACCGGAGCTTCCGTTTCATCAAGGGGCCGGTCTTCTGCCAGCTCCTGATGGCCGACGAAATCAACCGCGCCAGCCCCCGCACCCAGTCGGCGCTCCTGCAGGCGATGCAGGAAAAGCAGGTGACGGTGGCGGGCGTCCGCTACGAACTGCCCGCCCCCTTCCATGTGCTGGCGACCCAGAACCCGCTCGAGCAGGAAGGCACTTATCCGCTGCCCGAAGCACAACTCGATCGCTTCCTGATGCAGGTCGACGTCAACTACCCGAACCTCGAAGCCGAGCGCCGCATGCTGCTGGCCACCACCGGCGAAAGCGTTGCGGTTGCGCGTGCCGCCATGAGCGTCGAGGACCTGATGGCCGCGCAGCGCCTGGTGCGCCGCGTGCCGGTCGGCGAGAAGGTCGTTAACGCCATTCTGGAACTTGTCCGCTCGGCACGGCCCGAGGAAGGCGCCTCGGCGGAAGTCGAGCGCCATGTCGCCTGGGGTCCCGGACCCCGTGCCAGCCAGGCTCTGATGCTGGCGGTGCGTGCCCGCGCGCTGATCGACGGACGCTTCTCGCCCTCGATCGAGGATGTGACGGCGCTCGCCGCGCCGGTATTGCGCCATCGCATGGCGCTGAATTTCTCGGCCCGCGCCGAAGGCGTCACAGTGTCGGGCGTGATCGACAGGCTCTGCCGCAATTTTGGCTGAATGTTAAGTGAGAGCGATGCGCCTTCCCGGATCACCGGCTGCCCCCTCGGGCGCGACAGGCCTGCGCGAGCAGGCCGAAGCGCTGGCCGAGGTCATGCCGCCGCTGGCAACGGAGGCCGAGCACGTCGCCTCGACCGTCGCGCAAGGCGTTCACGGACGCCGACGTATCGGCATGGGCGACACTTTCTGGCAATTCCGTCGTTTCCGCGAAGGCGATACCGCGTCCTCCGTCGACTGGCGGCATTCGGCCCGCTCGGCGCATCTCTTCGTGCGCGAGACGGAGCGTGAAGCGGCCGAAAGCGTCTGGATCTGGCGCGACGGTTCGGCCTCGATGGATTACGCCTCCGATTTCGCGCCCTGCAGCAAGAAGGACCGCGCGACCGTGCTGGCGCTGGCGCTGAGTTCGCTGCTGGTTCAGGGCGGCGAAAGCATCGCGCTGCTGGGCGGCGGCTTTGCGCCGATGAACGGCCGCGCCGCGCAACGCCGCATGGCCCATGCGCTGCTCGACGCGCCAGTGGACAACGAGGCGATGAAATTCGAAAGCCTGCCGCCGCCTGAACATCTGCCGCGATATGCACAGGTCGTCCTGATCGGCGACTTCCTCTCGCCGGCCGAAGATATTATCGCACGCATCAAGGGCTACGCCGCCGAAGGCGTGCGCGGTCACATCCTCCAGGTTCTCGATCCGGCGGAGGAGGACCTGCCGTTTTCGGGCCGCACCGAATTCGAGGGTGTCGAAGAAGAAACGCGACTGATGGTCGGACGGGCGCAAAACCTGCGTGAAGCCTATCGCCAGCGTCTCGACATTCATCGCGACCGCATTACGGACGTGGCCCGGCGGATCAACTTCACCTTCGCGACGCATCGCACCGACCGCGGGCCGCAGACGGCGCTGCTGGCGCTTTACAGCGCCCTGTCCGGGGCCATCGAGGCGCGCAAGCCGCCGCGTCCGGGCATCTGATCATGTTGCAGCTCGGCCCCCTCGCTTTCGCCGTTCCGTGGATGCTCGTCGGCCTTGCAGCGCTGCCGGCAATCTGGTGGCTGCTGCGCATCAGTCCGCCGCTCCCCAAGCGCATCCGCTTTCCGGCGATCCGGCTCCTGGCGGGCCTCGTCCGCGAGGACGAAACGCCCGCGCATACACCGCTCTGGCTGCTGATCCTGCGCCTGACCATCGCGGCACTGATCGTGCTGGCGCTTGCCGAGCCGATCTGGAACCCGGCCCAACGCATCGCGGGTTCGGGACCGCTGCTCATTGTCGTCGACAATGGCTGGACTTCCGCCGCCCGCTGGAGCGACCGCCGCATGGCGATGGACGGTTTGATCGCCGATGCCGGACGCAGCAACCGTCCGGTTCTCGTGGTCGGCACAGCGCCCACCGTCAATGCGCCCGAACTCAATTTCGAGGCGGCAGAAGATGCCGCCGCGCGCGCCCGCGCCATGCAACCACAGCCGATCGCGCCCGACAGAGCAGCGCTTGCGGCGCATCTTGAAGCCGCCGCAACGCTCGATACCGGAAACATCCAGATATTCTGGATCGCCGACGGCATCGAGCATGGGCAAGGCGCCGCCTTTTCGCGCCGCCTCGCAGCAATCGCCGGCGACGCCGGCGTGACCTTGATAGAACCCGCGGCCGACGCGCGTGCGTTGGCGCTGCTGCCGCCACAATCCGAAATCGGTGCATTTGCCGCAACGATCATCCGCGCGGAACAAGACGGCGCGGCAGACGGCAGCGTTCGCGCATTGAACGAGGAAGGCGGCATTCTGGGCGAGGCCGCCTACAGCTTCGCGGCCGGCGAGGCGCGCGCCGAAGCCCGTTTCGATCTTCCGCTCGAATTGCGGAACCGCATCTCGCGCCTCGAAATTGCCGGCGAAGCATCGGCAGGCGCCGTCGTGCTGACCGACAAGAGCTGGCGGCGGCACAGCGTCGGCATCGTGTCCGGCGCGTCGCTGGAGGAAGCACAGCCGCTCCTGTCGGATATTTATTTTCTGCGCCGCGCCATCGCGCCCTTTGCCGAACTGCGCGATACCGCCGGCAGCGAACAGGGCCAGATCGCGACGCTGCTGGCCACGCCACTTTCGGTGCTGGTTCTGGCCGATCTCGGTACGCTGCCTGCCGCCGACTATGAACGCGTTCGCCGATGGGTCGAAGCAGGCGGGATGCTGATCCGCTTTGCCGGACCCCGTCTTGCCGAGCAAAGCGACGACCTCGTGCCGGTGCCGCTTCGCGGCGGCGGACGGGCGCTTGGCGGCGCCCTGTCCTGGAGCGAGCCACAGCGCCTCGCGCCCTTCGACCCCGGAAGTCCGTTCCATGGCATCGACCTGCCCGACGACGTGACCGTCGCACGGCAGGTCCTGGCCGAACCCGTGCCCGATCTCGACACCCGGACATGGGCGCGGCTGCAGGACGGCACGCCCCTTGTCACGGCCGCAAAACGCGGCAACGGCACCATCGTGCTCTTTCATGTGACAGCCAACAGCGACTGGTCGAACCTGGCGCTGTCCGGGCTCTTCGTCGACATGCTTCGCCGTACCGTCGCGCTCTCGCAGGGTTTCGTGGCCGGAGCCGCCGGCGACGGACCCGAAGGGTCGCGCCGCAGCAACGAAATGCTGAGCCCTGTCGCAACGCTGGACGGCTTTGGCCGTCTTGGGTCGCCGCCCGCGACGGCGATTGCCATTCGCGCGGCCCGGTTCGGCGACATCGAACGCAGTCCCCGCCACCCGCCCGGACTTTACGGTCCGGCCAGCGCGCCGCGCGCGCTGAACCTCATAACACCGACGCTGTCGCTGACGCCGCTCATCGACACGCCCGGTATCGCCGAGCGGCGGGGTTTTGCAGGCCATGCAGAGACGCGCCTCGCCGCACTCGCCTTCGCGCTGGCGCTGGCGCTTGTGGTTCTCGACACCGTGGCCGCGCTCTGGATGACCGGTTTCTTCGAAGCGGAAAAAATCAGACGCCGCCGGTTCGCCGCACGGACATTGCCGGCACTGGCCGCGCTGTTGCTGCTCCTTCCGATCCCCGACGCATCGGCGCAAGCGCAAGACCCTGCCGACGAATTCGCTCTCAAGGCTTCGCTCGAAACGCGGCTCGCATGGGTCATCACCGGCGATCGCGAAACCGACGAGGTCAGCGCCGCCGGGCTTGCCGGCCTGAGCCAGGTGCTGCGCATGCGCACCGCGCTGGAGCCGGGCGATCCGATGGGCGTCGACATTCTGCGCGACGAACTCGCTTTCTTCCCGGTCCTCTACTGGCCGATGACCGTCAGCCAGGAAGGCCTGCCGCCCGAGGCCCTGGCGAAGATCGACGCCTATATGAAGAACGGCGGCACAATCCTGTTCGACACGCGCGATCAGGACCGCACCATCAGCGGGATGATCACGCCCGGAACAATGACGCTGCGTCGCCTGCTCGGCCAACTCGATCTGCCCGCCATCGAGCCCGTGCCCGACGATCATGTGCTGACCAAGTCATTCTATCTGATGCACAATTTTCCCGGCCGCTGGGATGGCGGTCAGGTGTGGGTCGAGGCCGCCGGCGGTGAGACAAGCCGCGCCAATGACGGCGTTTCGACCATCGTCGTCGGTTCCAACGACTACGCAGCCGCATGGGCGCGCAACGCGGCAGGGCGTCCGCTCTTTCCGATCAGCCCCGGCGGCGAACGGCAGCGCGAAATGGCCGACCGCTTCGGCGTCAATCTCGTAATGTATGCGCTGACCGGCAACTACAAGTCCGATCAGGTGCATGTGCCTGCTCTCCTCGAGCGCCTTGGCCAGTAGGAGGCGCGGATGACGTGGAACATCGTTTTCGAACCTGTCCTGCCGCTGCTGCTGGTGATCGCGCTGACACTGCCGGGCATCGCCGCGCTCGGCTACGCAGCCTGGCGCGGCGCGCGGGGCGCACCGTTGCGAACGGCTGCGCTGGCGATACTGGTGCTGGCGGTCCTGAACCCCACCATCCGTCAGGAGGAGCGGGAGGCTGTGCCCGACATTGCCGCCATTGTGGTCGACCGCAGCCAGAGCCAGGAAATCGGCCGTCGGCCCGCGGAGACGGATGCAGCGCTCGCACGCCTGCAGGATCGACTCGCACGGGAGGAGGGCATCGAGACGCGCGTCGTCTCGGTCGCAAGCAATCCCGGAGACGAGGAGGGTTCGGCGCTCTTCTCGGCCCTGGAAAGAGCCTTGTCGGACGTGCCGCGCGAACGCATCGCCGGCGCAATTTTCATCACTGAAGGTCAGGTCCATGACGTACCGGAAGACGCCGCTTCGCTTGGTTTCGATGCGCCGGTTCATGCGCTGATCGTCGGCCGCAAGAACGAGCGGGACCGCCGGCTGCACGTTGTCGAAGCACCGCGTTTCGGCATTGTCGACGAACCGGTGGCGCTTTCGTTCCGCATTGACGAAACCGCGGCGGATGAAGACGCGACCGGTGGAACCGCAACCGTCACAATCTCGATCGACGGCGTTCCCGACCAGACCGTCGAAGCCGCCGTCGGCGAACAGACGAACATATCCCTGGCGCTGAAGCATGGCGGGGCGAATGTTATCGAAGTCGACGTCGCCAAGGGGCCGGATGAATTGACGATGCTCAACAACCGGGCCGTCGTCATCGCCACCGGCATTCGCGACCGGCTACGCGTGTTACTGGTGTCGGGAGAACCGCATTCGGGCGAACGCACATGGCGCAACCTGCTGAAAGCCGACCCGTCGGTCGATCTCGTACATTTCACCATTCTGCGTCCGCCTGAAAAGCAGGACGGCACGCCCATCGGCGAGCTATCGTTGATTTCCTTTCCGACACGTGAACTCTTCGACGAAAAACTCGACCAGTTCGATCTGATCATTTTCGACCGCTACAAGCGGCGCAATGTGCTGCCGCTCGCCTACTTCCTGAACATCGTCGACTACGTCGAAAACGGCGGCGCCTTCCTCGCCGCTTCGGGTCCCGCATTTGCGTCGCCCTTCTCTATCTATCGAACGCCGCTCGCCGCTATCCTGCCGGCCCAGCCATCCGGAGAGACAACCATCGGCGGCTTTCATCCGCGCATTACCGACACCGGTGCGCGCCATCCGGTGACCGCCGGATTGCCCGGCGGCGAGACCGACCCGCCCGCCTGGGGACGCTGGTTCCGTACGATCGATGTCGAGGTCGGTCAGGGCAAGATACTGATGGAGGCGCCCGGCGAACGCCCGCTGATGGTGCTCGATCACGCCGGCGAAGGCCGCATCGCCCAGATTCTTTCCGATCACATCTGGCTCTGGTCGCGCGGCTATGAAGGCGGCGGTCCGCAGGCCGAGCTCTTGCGCCGTCTCGCGCATTGGCTGATGAAAGAGCCCGATCTCGAAGAAGAAAAGCTTTCGGCCTCCGTGCAGCGCGACATGCTGACCATCGAGCGCCGTACGATGGAGGACGAGACAACACCGGCGCGGATCACGGCGCCCTCCGGCACCGTCACAGAAGCCGCGCTCGACGAAACCGCACCGGGCCGCTTCGCCGTCACTGTCCCGGCGCGCGAACTCGGCCTTTACCGGATATCGCAGGGCGATCTCGACGTCGTTGCGGCAGCCGGACCGCTCAACCCGCGTGAATTCGCCGATGTTCGCGCAACCGACAAGCTCATGCGGCCCATTGCCCGCGCAACCGGCGGCGGCATCTGGTGGGTTGGCGAGGACGCAGGCGCAATGCCCGGCATTCGCACGGTTCGCGCCGGCCACGATGCGGCGGGCGAAAGCTGGATCGGGCTCAAACGCAACGAGAAGTATCTGGTCCATGCGGTTCACCAGGCGCCGCTGATGGTCGGCCCGCTGGCCTTGCTGCTGATCCTTGGCACGCTGGCGCTGGCCTGGTGGCGCGAGGGGCGCTGAGGAGCCGTAAATTTGCCTTTTTCGCGCTTGCAGCCTCCCGCAATACCGCCTAGTTTCCCAATGTTATATTATTACATTCCTTGATCTTCGCTGGAGATGCCGGTGGCCGACCATCGCCATGAGCTTGCCCGCGCGCCGGAAGTCCGGCAGCGCGTCAGCGCCTTCGGAACAGGTCTGCGTACACGGCTGGCTATTGCCGGCATGACGATCGTCGTCCTGTGGCTTGCCGTTTTCTGGGCCCTTGCTCGATGAATGCGCTCGCCAAACCCGTCCCCGCCATCGACATCAAGGACCTCACGGTTGCCTATGACCGGGAGCCGGCCGTGCATCACCTGACGGGCCGCTTTGCGCCGGGCAGCCTGACCGCCATCGTGGGCCCGAACGGTGCCGGAAAAAGCACCTTGCTGAAAACGATCGCCGGCCTGATCGCGCCCGACGAAGGCGAAGTGCGGATGAATGGGTTGACACGCCGCGGCGTCGCCTATCTGCCGCAACTGGCCGAAATCGATCGCAGCTTCCCGATCAGCGTTCTCGATGCAGTGTCGCTGGGGCTTTGGGCCGAAATCGGCCTCTTCGCCGCGATTACGGACAACCTGACCGCGCGCGCGGAAGCGGCACTCGCCGCCGTCGGCCTCGAAGGCTTCGCGCGTCGGCAGATCGGCAGTCTTTCGGCCGGACAATTCCAGCGCGTGCTCTTCGCGCGGCTGATGCTGCAGGATTCGGGCGTCATCCTGCTCGACGAGCCCTTTGCCGCCATCGACGAACGCACCGCCGCCGATCTGATGGACCTCGTGCATCGCTGGCACGGTGAAGGCCGCACGGTAATCGCCGTGCTGCACGACATCGAACGCGTGCGCGCGGCCTTTCCCGACGTCCTGCTGCTAGCGCGCGAGCCGGTCGCCTGGGGCCCGGCGGCAGACGTGCTGACATCGGAAAACCTGCACCGCGCGCGCTATATCTCCGATGGCTGGAGCGACGTGGCATGATGCTCTACACTGCCTTGATCGAACCTTTCGTCGAATATGGCTTCATGCGCCGGGCGCTGGTCGCCTGCCTCGCGCTGGCACTGGGTGCCGGACCCGTCGGCACCTTTCTGGTTCTGCGCCGGATGAGCCTGATGGGCGACGCCATGGGTCATGCGATCCTGCCGGGGGCAGCCATTGGTTTCCTCGTTGCCGGTCTGTCGCTTTGGGCAATGAGCCTGGGCGGCTTCGTCGCCGGCCTGACGGTCGTGCTGCTGGCAGGCATCGTCAGCCGCGTGACGGCGCTCAGGGAGGATGCGAGCCTTGCCGGCTTCTATCTGATCAGCCTCGCCCTCGGCGTGCTGATCGTTTCGATGCGCGGATCGAGCGTCGACCTGCTGCATGTGCTCTTCGGCACCATCCTTT
>NZ_JBBECC010000163.1:0-2253 GCF_040882025.1 Parvibaculum sp.
CCGCGTCGAGTTTCTGGGCGCGATGCCGGCGCGCGCCGCGTTTCGGCTGGCGCGCATTGTCGTCATGCCATCCTGGAACGAGTCGCTTCCTTATGTTGCTCTCGAGGCCGCTGCCGCCGGAATACCTCTCATTGCTAGCCGTGTCGGCGGTGTGCCCGAGATATTCGGTGACGAAGCACATCGTCTTGTCGCGCCAGGCGATGCGGCGGCCTTGTCACGGGCGCTTGCCAATGCCCTTTCGGAACCGGGTGACATTGTCGGCTCGGCAATGCGCCTCAAGGTGCGCGTCGAGCGTCTGTTCTCGGTGACGGAAATGGTCACTGCCGTGAACGGATTTTATGCCCGTATTCTCAGCGGAAAATCGCAGCGTCGTGTATCGGCACCCGGCATCCCGATACTCGAAGGCGCCGGTCCCCGTTTCACGGGCGGCGGACGATGAGCGTCGAAGGCTGGCAGATTGATGCTGCCACGCGGCATTTCGATGCACCGGTGCGTCGTCTTGTTCCTCGTCTTGGCGAATGGTTGGTCGTTCTTGTTCTGCTGACAAGCTTCTATGTCCGATCGGAGCAGGGCACGGACCAGCCGACACCCTACGACATGCTGATGGTTGTTGCGGTCGGCCTGTTTTTTCTTTTCGGCCTCAGGTTTCCGCGTGGCCTCGGATGGCCGGCGGCGTTTTGGGGGCTCATCGTCATTGGCTATGGCGTCGGTGCGATGGGCGCGCTTTACCTCGACAAGGTCCAGCCGGCGATGACCGTGACGATCTATCTGGTCGGGACTTTTCTTTTCTTTGCCTCTTTCGTCTATGCCGACGCCGAGCGGCGTCTTGGCCTGCTGTTCTGGGCTTATACAGCAGCCGCCTGCGTTGCCGCAGGGCTCGGCGTAGGTGGCTATTTTCAACTCCTTCCTGGCTCGGAGATGTTTCTGGTCTTTGGACGGGCGACCGGAACCTTCAACGATCCGAACGTGTTCGGTCCTTTTCTTGTGGCGCCGGTTCTCTTCCTTGCGATGAAGCTCAGCACGGCGCAACATCTTCGCTCGCTCTGGATGCTGCTGCCGCTCGGTCTTCTGACGACGGGCGTACTGCTTAGTTTCTCGCGCGGTGCCTGGGGCAGCCTGCTTTTGTCTGCCGCCGTTTTCGTCGTTCTGACGCTGGCAACCTCGCGTTCCTCCCGGCAGGCGTTTCGACTGATCGGTTTCGCAACGCTGATGGCGTTGCTGTTGACGATCGTGGTCGGCGTGGCGCTTTCAAATCCGAAGGTCTCGGAGCTTTTCGAGGAACGTGCGGCGCTGACGCAGGACTACGATATCGATCCGGAGCACGGTCGCTTTGAAAGCCAGTCGCGCGCCTTCTCAATGGTCCTGTATAAGCCGTGGGGCGTCGGCCCGGCGCAATGGGCCATTATCAACAATCTCGACACCCACAACGTCTATCTGCATGTGCTGGTCGCGGGCGGGTTCCTGTCCGGCCTGGCCTTCGTCGCTTTTGTATTGACGACGATAGTACGGGGGTGGCGGGCGGCATCCGTGCCCGGACCGCAACAAGGCATGCTGATCGTCGCCTATGCGGCGTTGATCGGCCATTTTGCCGAAGGCGTCATCATCGACATCGACAACTGGCGTCATCTCTATCTACTGCTGGGAATGCTCTGGGGGGCTATGCTTGCGGCCGAAGGCCGAAAGCTCGTTGGCGCGGCGATGCCGGCACAGCTCGCTGGCCCTGCCTGGCACTAGGCCTCTCAAGGGGCCCGCGCTCAAGCGTAGCCGCGCCGAAAAACCGCATGAAATGGGAGCCCTGGAGGCCACGCCCGGAATCGAACCGGGGTATACGGATTTGCAGTCCGCTGCGTAACCACTCCGCCACGTGGCCATTTCCGAGGGCGGGCGGGGTATAGCAATTCCCCGGCCCGGGTACAACGATCATTAGACCAGTGGTGTTGCGGTCATCTTAACGGCCGCCTCGCCAGGGTGTGACGGTTGATTTCGGGGGCGGGGTGAATTGAGTTTGGCGGGCAGGGCCAGTATAAACGCGGCGGGCGCCCGATGTTGCCGCTCCCGCTCCTTCTCGATGGCCAGGATCTTCCCCATGACCGACTTCGCCGCCGCCCGCCACAACATGGTTGAGAGCCAGGTGCGGGTCAACGCCGTGACCGATGGACGGGTCATCGATGCAATGTCCGCGATACCGCGCGAGCGCTTCGTGCCATTGTCGCGTCAAAGCCTCGCCTATGTGGATGAGGATATCGCTATATC
>NZ_JBBECC010000164.1:0-14419 GCF_040882025.1 Parvibaculum sp.
GGAGCGACAGCGCTTCCTGATGCCGCCCGCAAAGCCCGAGGGCGTGCGCCATGGCAATCAGCGCGCCGGTGCCCGCACTTCCGTCCGCCACCAGAGGTTCGATCAGCGCCACCGCCCGCGCGGGCTCGCCCATGTCGATGAGGCAGCGGCCGAGCGTCGCCGCGAGGCCGGGCGTCCGGCGGCCCGCCGTCCAGGTCGCGGCCTCCGCCTCGACATGGGCAAATGCCGCGTCCCGCTCGCCGGTCGCCATCAGCTCTTCCATCCGTTCGAGCAGATCGTCCGTAGGCGGATTGTCATCCGTCGCGGCTGGCGCAGGCGGCAGGGTGACGTCGGGAGAGTTATCCCCGTCGGCCGGGGCATCCAGAAGCGGGGAAATCATTTTTACATGGTGCTCACGAAAACGCCGGGCGGAGATATCCCCGCCCGGCGTCCCGACTTATGCGCCCGGCCGGCGTCCCCCGCAAGGGCCCCGGCGTGGCTTTGTGACAGTTTTATGACAGTTCCGTGACAGAGGGGGGGGTCGTCAGTCTTTCACGCTGCACTTGCCGTTGTTGATGACGACGGCGTCCCGCGCTTTAACGCGCGCCCGGAACGATATGATTCCCTTGTCTTTCCACAGATCGACCGTGATCGTATCCCCGGGGAAGACCGGCGCCGAGAAGCGCACGTCGAAGCCGGTGATCTGCGCCGGATCGTAGTCGAGCGCTTTCGAGATGATCGCGCGGCAACACGTGCCGTAGGTGCAGAGCCCGTGCAGGATCGGCTTTGGAAATCCGACCGCTTTTGCAAATTCAGGATCGGAATGCAGCGGGTTGCGGTCGCCGGACAGGCGATAGAGAAGTGCTTGTCCCGGAAGGGTTTCTGCGTCGATGCTCATATCCGGTTCGCGCTCGGGCAGCGCGTGCGGTTGCGGCGCGCCTTCGCGCGGTCCGCCGAAGCCGCCATCGCCGCGCGCGAAAATCGTCGATGTCAGTGTACAGAGCTTGTCGCCGCCCTTCTTCTCGTTGATGTTGGTTTCGGTAACGATGATCGCGCCCTTGCCCTCGCCCTTGTCCCAGGCGCCGACGACGCGGCTGTCGGTCACGATCTGGGCTGCGACCGGCAAGGGCTTGTAAAGCTTCAGCTTTTGCTCGCCATGCACGACCATCGCGTAGTTGATACCGCTATTGCCGATCGCGCCCGCGCCCCATGAAATGACGGTCGCCAGCGTCGGTACGGTTTTCAGATTCTTCTCATAGACGAACGGCAATTCCTTTTCGTCCATCGGATCGCGTCCGAATCCGATGCCGAGCGCATAGAGCATCGTCTCGCGGTCGCCATAGCTGAATTCCTGGCCCGAGGTCTTCAGCGACATCAGTGTGTCGTAATTGATCGCCATTTCCGGCTTCTCCCTTGGCTTTTTTGAAGTCTGTTGACCTTAGCAAAGCCGCTTGCGCGCGCATTGTCCAGCCGCAAAGCCGTCGGCCCTCAGCGCGCGCCGAGCACCTTCCAGAGGCTCGTCGCGGTCGCGACATCCGCGCCGCTGACCGAGAAACGGCCGGACACGAAGATGATGGCGCGCGTGACGCGGTCGATCTGCGTCCGGCATTCGATGACGTCGCCGGCGCGCGCTTCGGTGAGAAAACTCGCCTGCATGCTCAGCGTCACACAGTCGCCGCCCGCCGCGCGATTGGCCGCGCCGCCGAGAAAGGCATCGGCAAAGGTCATCAGCATGCCTTCATGCACCGCGCCTGTTTCGTCGACATGGCGCGCGTCGGCGATGAAAGCGAAGAGACGGGAACCGTCGGCCTCGGTCCGCTCGAACAGCGGGCCCATATAGGCCTCGAAAGGATCGTGAATCTCGGACGGGACGAAGCCCGCGGGCGGCGCGACGCTGACGGGCGAGGGCAGGCCGGCGCTCACTTGTCGTCCCGGCCCTTGATCGCATAGACGCCGGTTGCCGTCATCAGGATGCGGGTGCCGACGCGGAGTTCGCCCGAAATGAAAAGCACGGTCCGCGTCGCCCGCGTCACGTCGGCGCGGCCTTCGACCTTGTCGCCCTTTTTGCCGGCACTGACGAAATCGCAATTGAGCGACAGGGGCTTCACCTCCGCATCGGGCGTTCGCGCGCGTGCGGTTTCCTTCGCCACCTGTCCGAGCACGATGGCGGCCAGCGCCATCATCATGCCGCCATGCAGGCGCTCGGCGCCGTTGAGATGGCGCGCTTCGATCTCGAACAGGAAAGCGTCGCCGCTTTCGGCGCGCAGCACAGGCCCGGCATAGGCGCCGAAGCCGCTTGTGTCGACGGGGGAGGGATTCATGAAAACAACCGGAAGACAGGGGAATGCCAATGGCGCTCTATCTAGACGCTCCAAGCACCCGAAACAAGAACGGCGGCCCGCCTGTTAAGGGGAGCCGCCGCAAATATGCGAGGGAAGGGTGAAGGGCCCGGCGCCGCCCCCCGGTGGGGGTGGGGTGAGGGAAGGGCGACGCCGGACCTTTCGAGGCGTGCGATGGCTTGTGAGGGGCAAGCCATCGCGGAGGAACGCCGTTATTAGACGTCGGAGGCAAGGCCCGGCTGGACGGCGATCCAGCGCTCGGGCACGCCGTTCTCCATCAGCGCCGTGGCGACCGCGGCGGCGCGGCGCTCGGCCGCTGCCTGTGTTTCGTAATCGGCGCTCATGGCGGCGGCCGAGGGCATGACGGTGATGTTCGTCAGCCCGCGATAGGTGATCTCCTCGGCCAGCGCACGCAGCGCCATCTGCGCTTCGGCGCTCGGACCGGTCCGCCCATCGGCGAAATAGACCGGGAAAGTGATGCGCGTGGTTTCGTCAACGCCATAGCCGGTCGCACGCGACGCGGCGGGGTCGATGGCACTGACAAGGATCATGCGGGTTTCAATGCCGGTCGCGGTGCCGGCCGCCACTTGTTCGGCTGCGGGGCGCGGCATCGGCAGCGGATCGGACGCAACCGCGGTCTTCGCGGCAAGCGCCGCGCCGATGGCGGTGGTGAAACCGAGGGCGGTGATGATCATCATCCGTTTCATTGTGTGTCCCCTTCCGCGTGAGGCCAGATAGGCGGCCCGTTTCGATGAGACCAACATGCCCCTCGAATGTGACCCGAAGCGGGTGGTCAAGGGGCGGTTACGGGGAATTTTCAAGGCGAGAATGAGGCGCGGTCATTATCGGGTACCTGTTCAAAATCCGACAGGAAAGCCTCACAAACGCTGCGGAATCGGGCCCAGATTCCGCTTTGAAGGGTCCGGCAAGGCGTTTATGGTGCGCCTCAAAGTGCCGGAACGATCCCCAAAAAAGGCGGGACAAGCGCCGGGCCGGCCTCAATCGGGCAATCAATAAAGCCAATTCAACCCCCTCGGGAGACCGTTCATGTCCAGAGAAGCAGTCATCGTGTCCACCGCCCGCACCGGCCTTGCCAAGTCCGGCCGCGGCGGTTTCAACAACACCCATGGCGCGGCGATGGCCGGCCACGCGATCAAGCACGCGATCGAGCGTGCCAAGATCGACCCGGCAGCCGTCGAAGACGTCATCATGGGCTGCGGCGCTCCCGAAGGCGCCACCGGCATGAATGTCGGCCGTCTCGCCGCCATCTGGGCCGGCTGCCCCGTCACCACCTCGGGCACGACGGTCAATCGTTTCTGCTCCTCGGGCCTCCAGACGATCGCCATGGCCGCAGGCCGCATCGTCAATGAAGGCGTGCCGGTCATGATCGGCGCCGGCGTCGAGTCGATCTCGCTCGTGCAGATGGGCGGTCAGAACTACAACCGCCTGACCGAAGAAAAGCTGATGCAGGAAAAGCCGGAACTCTGGATGGCGATGATCGAGACCGCCGAAATCGTCGCCGAGCGCTATGGCGTCAGCCGCGAATATCAGGACGAGTATTCGTTCCGCAGCCAGCAGCGCATCGCCGCCGCGCAGCAGGGCGGCCTCTTCAAGGACGAAATCGTCCCGATGCAGACCAAGATGAAGGTCGTCAACAAGGAGTCGGGCGAAGAATCGATCGTCGACTACACGGTCGACAAGGACGAGTGCAACCGCCCCGAGACGACGCTTGAAGGCCTCGCCTCGCTGAAGCCGGTCTTCAAGAACGGCCAGAAGATCAAGGAAGGCAAATACGTCACCGCCGGCAACGCCTCGCAGCTTTCGGACGGCGCCGCCGCCGTCGTGCTGATGGAGCGCAAGGAAGCCGAAAAGAACGGCTCCGACATTCTCGGCGTCTTCCGCGGCTTCGCGGTCGCCGGCTGCGAGCCCGACGAAATGGGTATCGGCCCGGTCTTCGCTGTGCCGCGTCTCCTCGAGCGTCACGGCCTCAAGGTCGACGACATCGATCTCTGGGAATTGAACGAAGCTTTCGCCAGCCAGTGCCTCTACAGCCGCGACCGTCTCGGCATCGACCCCGAGAAGTACAACGTCAATGGCGGTTCCATCGCCATCGGCCATCCCTTCGGCATGACCGGCGCGCGCTGCACCGGGCACATCCTGCTCGAAGGCCGCCGCCGCAAGCAGGCCGGCCAGAACGTCAAATACGGCGTCGTCACCATGTGCATCGGTGGCGGCATGGGCGCCGCCGGTCTCTTCGAATTCGCGTAAGCGAATTACGACGAGCCGGCAAAGGCGCCCATTCACATATAAAGAAAGCTGAAATCGCCATGGCGATTTCAGCGGGCGCCGCGGGCCTCTTCGAATTCGCGTAATTCGACAGACCGCACAAATTGACGAAGGCCCGTAGGGAAACCCACGGGCCTTTTCTTTTGTCAGGCTGGAAGTGAGTTGACGAATTTGACGAAGGCTTTTGCGAAAGCTCTGGGCTGTTCGAGGAAGGGCGCGTGACCGCCCGCAAATTGAGTGACGCGCGCGTTCTTCATCGCGTCGATGGCGGGGCGGCTCTGCTTCAGCGAGACGATCCGGTCGCCCTTTGCCCAGGCAAACCAGACCGGCACGTCGATTGTCGCGGCCAGTGCGCGGATGTCTGCCTCCGGCGCGGCAAAGCTTTCCCACGCCTCGCGCAGCACACGCGCATTTTCGTAACCCGCCGCAACGATACGCCGGCGCTGTACTTTCGCCGCGCGTTTCGGCAGCACGAGAAACCGGTAATAGGCGCGAAAGGCGAGGCCGAACCAGCCCGCGCCGCGCTCGCCCGCGCCAAAAAACTTCACCATCAGCGCGATGGCCTTGCGCGCCGTATCATCGATCTCGATGAGCCCACCCGGATCGCAAGCGACGACCGCGCGAATGTTTGCATCGCCGCGCGCCGCAAGAATGAGTGCCGCCGCACCGCCGACTGAGTTGCCGAGCAGGATCGGCCGTTCAATGCCGAGCGCTTGAAGCGCGTGGGCCAGCAGTTCGGCATAGCGTGCAGCGCTTGCCGATTGCCTGTCAGCCCCCGAACGTCCCTGCCCCGGCCAATCGATGCAAATGACTTCGAAACGGTCACCGACGAGTTTGGCGAAGACTTCGAAGTCCCGCCCGCCATGCGCGATGGCATGAAGGCAGACAACCGCCGGGCCCTTGCCGCTGCGTGCCACGGCAAGCTCGGTACCGTCGATATCGAACCGCATCGCGCTCTCCGGAACGCCGGTTTCCACTCTCGCATTCATTTCTCTGGCCCCTCCCGATTGTCGCGTTTTGTGATATGTATATCACAACACGCAAATTTTCAAGGGGCAGGGTGTCCGTTGCGGCGGAGCCCGAAATGGAGGTATCACCGGGCATGACCGCAACGCCGAAGCAGCCGGAACCGGATCGGATCGCCAGCGACACCGCGCAACGCCTGATCGGCGCGGCGACGGCGGAGTTCTGTGAGCACGGTTTTGCCGGGACCGACACCAACAGGATCGCGCGCCGCGCGGGCTTCGCGCCGCAGACCTTCTATCGCTGGTTCAAGGACAAGACGGAAATCTTCCTCGCTGTCTATCGCGACTGGGAGGAAATGGAACACCGGACCATTGCCGGGCTCATCGAAAAGAAAGCTCCGGTCTCGCAGATGGTCGACGCGATTGTCGAACACCACCGCGCCTTCCGAATTTTCCGCCGCAGCTTGCGCCAACTTTCGCTGGAAGACGATGCCGTGCGCGCTGCGCGTGCGCAAAGCCGCTTGCGTCAGCTCGGCCGCATCTCGGGAGGAAAGAAGCCGAAATCACGTCTGGCTGCGCTTGCCGTTGCGCTTTTCGAGGTGGAGCGGCTTTGCGATGCCGTCGCGGAAGGCGAATTCGCCGATCTTGGCCTCGATGAAAAGGCGGCGCGCGCCGTCATCGGCGAGCGGCTCACCAGTTTGCGGCGTTAGAAAAAGGAAAATCGATGCGCTATTTCGACGATTTTGTTGTGGGCGAGTGCCACGACATTCCCGCCACCTACGAAATGACGAAGAACGAGATCGTCTCCTTCGCCTCGAAGTGGGATCCGCAGCCCTTCCATGTCGACGAAGCCGCGGCGGCCAAATCCATCTATGGAACGCTGACGGCCTGCGGCACGCATATCCAGGCCGTTGTGCTCTTCCTCGCCGCGCGCCTGCCGGAAGAAACGGCGGTGATAGGCGCTCTCGGCTACGACGAAGTCCGCTTCCTGAAAGCCGCCAAACTCGGCGATACGCTTCGCCTCGTCATCGAATGCATCGAGACGAAACCCTCATCCTCGAAGCCGGATCGCGGCGTCGTGAAGAACCGCCACACTCTGATGAACCAGTCGGGCGAGACGGTCTTCACACAGACGACAACGCTGCTGATCGCGCGGAAGGCGTGAGGCTCAGAGCCCCAGCACCAGCTTCGCCATGATGCCGCGCTGAACCTCGTTTGAGCCGCCATAGATGGAAGCCGCGCGGTTGTTGAGGTAGGTCGGCATGAAGACCATGCCCTCGCGCGGCCCGATGGGCTCGACATTCGACCCCGGCGTGCGCGCGTCGCGCTGGTCCACACCCGAATAGAAACCGATGGTCTCGACGGCGATTTCGTCGAGGCGCTGGCGCATCTCGGTGCCGCGCGTTTTCAGCATCGAGGAGGCGGGGCCGGGGTTCTTGCCGCCCGCCAGTTCCGCCATCACGCGATGCTCGGTCATCTCCATCGCCTTTACCTCGATTTCCGCCTCGGCGATCTTGCGCGCGAAATTCACATCGTCGATCAGCCGATTCCCGTCGCCCGCGCGCTCGCTCGCCGCCACTTCGCGGATTTTCTCGAGCCCAACCGCGAGCGCCGCCGCAAAGGCGCCACCGCGCTCGAATTCGAGGAGATACTTTGCGACCGTCCAGCCCTGGTTTTCCTCGCCCACGATGTTTTTCTTCGGCACGCGCACATCGTCGAAGAAGACCTGGTTCACTTCATGCTCGCCGGCGAGCGTGATGATCGGTTCGACCTTGATGCCCGGCGTGTTCATGTCGAGCAGCAGGAAGGTGATGCCTTCCTGGGGCTTGCCGCTGCCATCGGTGCGCACGAGGCAGAACATGCGATTGGCAAAATGTGCATGCGTGGTCCAGATTTTCGTGCCGTTCAGCACATAATCGCCGCCGTCGCTCACCGCCTTCAGTTGCAGCGAGGCGAGGTCGGAGCCCGAGCCCGGTTCCGAATAGCCCTGGCACCAGTAGTCGTCGCCGGAGAGAATCCGCGGCAGGTAAAATGCCTTCTGCTCGGGCGTGCCGAATTTCATCAGCATCGGCCCGCACATGCGAAGCCCCATCGGCGAAAGCCCCGGCGTGCCGGCGCGCGTGCATTCCGACGTCCAGATGTACTTCTGCATCTCGCTCCAGCCGGTGCCGCCATATTCGACCGGCCAGCTCGGCGCCACCCAGCCCTTCTTGTAGAGCACTTTCTGCCAGCCGAGGTTCCATTCCCTGTCGGTGAAAACAGACGTCGTCAGGCTTCCCGCTTCCGCGAGTTCCGGCGTCAGGTTTTCATCGAGAAAGGCGCGTACTTCGTCGCGGAAGGCGGCATCCGCAGGCGTCAGGTCGAGATTCATTTTGTTGTTCTGCTTTCCGTATCGGTATCAGCGCAGACAGTCTGTCGAGACTCCCATGCGGCGGCAAGCCTGATGCGACGGCGAATTCGTCGCAAACCGCATCGCAAAGCCGGCGGTGTTTGCAAGCGCGCGCACGGCAGGCCTCACCATCGGCCTTGCCGCTGCGGAAACCGTAACGCCACATTGTTCCTGCAGATGTTTGGGCAGAAGGTCGATCGCCGCCTGTGTGATGAGGCGTTGCACGGGCTTGCCCGCCTGGCCGAGTGGCGTCGCGTTGCGCACCAGTTCAAGGAATTCGTGCACCGTCTCGTTTGCATAGAGCTTCGGCGTCATCTCCGCCATATAGGCGTCCATCTCGGCGACCGATGTCGGCACCCATTCCGCGCCGAAGCCTTTGCCGATCACCTCACCCTCGCGGTAATAACGGTCCTCGTCCTCGCGGGAGAGTTTCGGATCGGCATAGCGCTTGTAGGCGTTGAGGAAGCCCCAGGCCGCGGTCACATGCACCCAGGTGAGAAGCGCGGGATCCATTGCGCGATAGGCTTGGCCGTCATGCGTCGTCCCGGTCACGCGCTGATGCATCCGCGTCACGCGGTCGAAAGTCTGCTGCGCCATCTTCGTCGGCCCGTAGGTCACGGCCGCCGCCGCCATGCCGGTCCGCTCCATGCGGCGGATTGGATCGACCTTGAAAGTTGAATGATCCCACACGCCCGCGCGCACATGTTTTTCGGCGAGTTCGAGGATTACCGCCGCAATCCCGCCGACGGCACTCACGATTGGATTGGCGCTGACCTTCCAGCCCATCGAATTCGGTCCGAGCAGGCCCGGATCGCCCTCGGGCTTCGTGAAGTCGAGATGCGGCATCGGGCTGCTGTCGTCGCGCCCGGTCGGCGTCTCCGCGCTTTCGCGCTCCAAAGTCGAAGCGGCTTCGCCGTGGATGGACATATCCGTTTCCCTCACTTTCGCCCTGTGCCCTCAATCAGGTTAGCGCGGTGCGGGCTCATGCGCGAATTTCTCGATCAGCGGCCCGTAATCATCCAGCACCGGAAAGCCCTCGAAGCTGTGAACGGCGGGCGTCGCCGCCCATGGCAGTTTCTCGGCCGTGAAGGTCTCGATGAAGGGCGTCGAAAACCCGCCAGTGTCGTCCAGAAGCGTCGAGCGGAAATTGACAATCCAGTCCATGCCGTCTGGCCGCGTGAACAGCCAGCTCATACAATAGGAGCAGAAATAATGCTTGTTTACGCCATGCAGCCCACCAATGGCGGGCTCGCCTTGCGTGACCGCAAAACCGTCGCTCGGAACGACGGCGCTCAACGAAAAACCGCTTGCCGTGAGCCGCTGGCAGCCCTTGCAATGGCACACCATGGTGAGAAGTGGCGGCGCGGTTATCCTGAAACGCACCTTCCCGCACAAGCATCCGCCGTCGCGAGGCAGATTCCAGTCGGTCATGCCGTCTCCTTGCGTCTTTATCTCAAAGCCCCAGCACCGCCTTCGCCATGATGTTGCGCTGAACCTCGTTCGAGCCGCCGAAAATCGTTTGCGCGCGGGTGTTCAGATATTTCGGCATCACCATCAGCGTGTGAGCCGGTCCCACGGGCGATACATTCGCGCCCCAGGTACGAGCCTCGATCACGTCCGGTTGCACATAATAGGCGATCGCTTCCACGCCGAGCTCGGTGATCTTCTGATTGGTGTCCGCGCCCCTGAGTTTGATGATCGAGGCGGCGGCACCCGGGTTCTGCCCGTTGGAGAGCTGCGACATGATGCGATGCTCGGTGAATTCCACCGCCGTCACTTCCACTTCGGTCTCGTCGAGCTTGCGGCGGAAGGCCGGATCGTCGATCAGCTTCGAGCCGTCGCCGCTATGCTCGGTGCCGGCCACGACGCGAAGCTTGTTGAGCGCATTGCGCAGATTGGCGCCATGTGCCGCGCCGCCGCGCTCGAATTCCAGCAGATATTTGGCAACCGTCCAGCCGTTGTTCTCCGCACCGACACGGTTCTTCTTCGGCACGCGAACATCGTCGAAGAAGACCTGGTTCACTTCATGGTCGCCCGCCAGCGTAATGATCGGGTCGACCTTGATGCCCTTGGCGTGAAAATCGTCGATCAGAATGAAGGAAATGCCTTCCTGCTTCTTCGCGGCGTTGGGGTCTGTACGCACGAGGCAGAACATCTTGTTCGACTGATGCGCACCTGTGGTCCAGAGCTTGGTGCCGTTGATGATGTAGTCGTCGCCGTCGGATTCGGCACGACATTGCAGGCTGGCGAGATCCGACCCCGAGCCCGGCTCCGAATAGCCCTGGCACCACCAGTCTTCGCCGGCGAGAATGCGCGGCAGGTAATAGGCTTTCTGTTCGTCCGTGCCGTGGCCCATCAGCGTCGGACCGACCATCGAGAGCCCCATGTTGGAGCTCACCGGCGCGCCCGCCGCCGCGCATTCCGACGACCAGATGAAACGCTGCATCACGTTCCACCCGGCGCCGCCATACTGCTTGGGCCAGGCAGGCGCGGCCCAGCCGCGTTTATAGAGCCGTTTGAGCCATTCGACGCGCAAGTCCTGATCGGCGAGAATGCCGGGCGTGAGGCGCGCATGCGCCTTCAGCTCGTCGGTGAGATTTTCGGCGAGAAACGCCCTCACCTCGTCGCGAAAGGCGACATCCTCGGTCCGCATTGCGAGATCCATTTCATCCTCCCTGCTTTTATTGGCAGCCGGGCTTGCCTGCGCCCGCCCGCCATCTATTTGGTTCACAGTATAGCCGAGACAAAGCCCGTCGCTCCATTTTTCACGGACGCTGTCCGGCACGCGCAAACGGACGTTCTCGACGGGGCTGGGGCTACGCAACATGAAGCGAACCAGGAGGAGCCCATGCCACGCGGAGACAAGTCGGCCTATACGGACAAACAGAAGCGCAAGGCCGAGAAAATCGAAAAGGGCTACAGGGACCGCGGCGTCGACAAGGACGAGGCCGAGCGGGTAGTGGGTCAGTTTGAAATGGGATCAGGAACCGTTAGCCGACAGCGTTGCAAGTTGTGCGACCGGCCAGAGAAGTTCAACTTTCACGTGCCGGATGACGTCTGGACCCGCGTCGTGCCTACTGCGCTTAGCGGCTCCGTGTTGTGCCTCTTCTGCTTTGATGCCTTGGCCGAAATTAGGGGAGTTGAATATGCCAAATCCCTCGACGAATTGTGGTTCGCCGGGGATAAGGCTGTGTTTGGCTTTTCAGTAAAAGAGCGCGTGGCGCTCTAGCTGCAGTTGCCTGCCGCCTGTTTCGATTTGCACTCGTTGCACAGCTCACCCGAACTAGGTTTTGCCGGGCTAGTGGTATAACCTGACATGGGATAATTGCTGCAATTGCTGCACCAATGCCACGTGTCGTTGCCTTCGCGCTTACGGTACTGGCCCATCGGACAATCTCCCTATTTATGTTATGGGAAAGTAGAGCTTAGCCAATTCGACATTGGAGTCGAGTCCTAAGCCCGCTTGTAAGGTCCGCGCTTTTTAGGCGACGCTTCTGCCTCGGCCTTTTCCACCAGCATCATAATATCCGAGACCTCCCAAAGCCGATCCGCAACGCCAGCGGCCATTGCCGGGCTAACCCGCAACTTGGAGTGGATACGGACGAAGTTGTAGTAGGTCATGTGCAGCGCGACCGCATGGGCGTGGTTTTCGATCTTCTTTGAAAAGCCGTTCGTCAAGCGCGTGAACCGGCGCATGTGCATCCGCATGGTGAGGTTCTGGCGCTCCACATAGGACGTGGAGACGTGTGCCCGATCCGGGTTGCCCGTCACCCGTTCCTTTCGCGCACCCTTGCAGACAGCCGGGCTATAGCGGCGCTGGCCTTCCGGGGCCGCGCCGTAAATCTTGATGAGGGTGGCGAAGTCTACATCATCGCCAAAGGCATCCTCGACCGCGCCAAGGTAGGGGCCGTGGCCGTCGCTCGTAAGCTGAACGCGATTGGCGAGGCGGGAAGCCACGTCCTGCATGAACTCGTAGGCGTATTCCGCGTCACGTCCGCCGACGAGATAAGAGACGATCAGCTTGCTATCGGCGTCGATTGCGGTCCACGTCCACGTGTCACCCGCGCCTTCCGGGGCGGCTTTGGCCGTCTTGACGTTCTTCGCCTTGGCGTAGGTGAAGCTCCAGATTTCGTCGCACTGCACCCTTTGGGCCTTCACGTCGCGCACATGCTCATCGTGATAGGCGGCACAGGCCTTTCCGGCGTCAGCCAGCAATTTGGAGACTGTGTTCTTGCTCGCTCCCGTCAGGCGGGTAATAGCACGGATGCTATTGCCCTCGCAGAGAAGGTGGAGGATTTGAGAGCGGGCTTTGGTGTCGAGCTTGTTCATAACCAAAATGTAGTGCAAATTGCACTACATGTAAAGAGTCTGCTTGACAGTGTAGGGCGTATTGCACTACATTTCGTGCATGAGCAAAGAAAAAACTATTCAAATTCGCGTTACGGATGCTGAGAAGTCGGGGTTTGCCTCCGCTGCCGAGATGGCGGGGATTCCTTTGTCGGCCTGGATTAGGGAACGGTTACGACTGGCAGCGATCCGGGAGTTGGAAAACGCGGGAATTAAGGCGCCTTTTGTGAAGCCGATAGGTCAAGCCGATGGCAACTGATGATAGTGCAATCGGATTTGACCAACTGGGCATCGGCGACATCTTAAAGCGCTACAGGCTTCGAGTGCCGCCAAACCAGCGCGACTACGCGTGGGAAAAGTCCCACGTCGAGAATTTGCTGGAAGACCTGAGTTTGGCCATACAAACTGACGAGGCCCAGCATTTCTTGGGATCAATTGTGACTATCAGGGGAGAGGCAAATCTCTTGGAAGTCACGGACGGTCAGCAGCGGTTGGCAACCACAACGCTTATCCTAGCCGCGATGCGCGAGATCGTTGGCGATGCCCTTCCAAACCTAACGAAGCTCATCGATGGCTTTCTGTCTTCGATTGATGCAACCAGTTTAGAAGAGGAGCCAAATCTGACGCTCAATAGTGCCGATACAGTGGTCTTTCACAGTTTGATCGTGAACGGACAAGTTGGCGCGGGTTACGTTGAAAACAGGAAGTCCCACAAGCTGCTCAGGCAAGCATATGACCTTGCAAAAGAGCACATGAAAAAGGTAATCGCTCCGCTCCCCGATAAGGAAAAGTGGTCTGCGTTTCAACAATGGGTCACCTATATCGAGCGGAAAACCAAAGTAATACTATTGACAGTCTCCAATGCCGCGAACTCATTCAGAATGTTTGAAACACTTAATGATCGCGGATTGCGTGTTTCACAATCCGATCTAATTAAGAATTACGTATTCGGTCAGGCGGGCAAAAGAATTGATGATGCACAGAGTTATTGGGCTTCAATGCGTGGGTCACTTGAAGCGATAGATGACGATGACATCACCATGAACTTCATTCGACACGCATTGATGGTAACCAACGGGTTCTTACAAAAGAAAAATATCTACGAGACTATTCAAAGCTCAACGAGGGGACCGCAGTCTAGTGTTGCCTTGCTGTCCACGTGGGAATCGTTAGCTGGCGACTATGTTGCCCTAGAAAATCCGGAAAGTTCAATTTGGAGTGGCTACCCCCAATCAATTCGCGAAAATATCAAGGTTCTGAACCTCTTCGATATTGCGCCATTGAAACCAGTCTTGCTCGCGGCGGCTAAAAAAATGAGCAAGAAGGAAGCTGCAAAAGTGTTTGAGCGGGTTGTAGCCATTGGCGTACGGCTGATCATCGCTTCAAGAACAACGACACAATCGGTGGAAAAACCGCTTGGCGACGTAGCACAAAAGATTTGGGGCGGACAGATAAACGACAGCAAGGGGATGGTAGAAGCACTGTCGGGTGCGATCCCAAACAATGAACAATTTAAAGAAGCTTTTGAGGTCGCAACGGTGTCACAGCCTAAGTTCGCCCGCTACTATCTCCGGTCAATTGAAAGGGCCGCGAAAGAAGAGACTGCGCCGTGGCTCATTCCCAATGACGACCCAGACACGATCACCCTTGAGCACGTTTTGCCCATCAAACCGGAGGGGAATTGGCCCGACTGGACAGATGAGGAAGTGAAGGCTTATTCAAAACGCATAGGCAATATGGTGTTGCTTATGGCCCAATCAAACTCCGAACTTAAAAGCAAGTCGTTCGATGAGAAAAAGCCCATACTGGCCGTTTCGCCATATGAAACTACTCGGATGCTTGGCGCCGAGAGTCGTTGGCTTCCTGAGAATGTTCGTCAGCGTCAACTGAAGCTCGCCGAGCTGGCGCTGACGGCTTGGCCTCTTCGGTAGCTAGGTCCGCGATCATCTTAGCTAACTGGTTTGGATCGCGTGGGCGTTTTGGGTTCTTTGCCATGCCTGACAATATGGCACTTCACCGGCTCACCTTCAAAGGCGAGATTTCAAACTGACCCACTACCGCCGAGCGCCGCGCCTGGGCGACCGTCAACAAGGAGTCCGGCGGCGGCAACAAAT
>NZ_JBBECC010000165.1:0-2238 GCF_040882025.1 Parvibaculum sp.
CTCGTGGTCGAGCTCGACCCGCTGCTCGTGATAGGCCAGGTCGCCGAAGACCGCGTCGGGATGCTCAAGATCGGACTTCCGGGCCGGGCACGGCTGATCACCGGCGAAACGGTTTCGGGGACGGTCAGCTTCGTCGCCAAGACGGCCGATCCGGCGACCCGCACATTCCGCGTCGAACTCGAAGTCCCCAATCCGGAATTCAAGATGCGCGCCGGCATAACGGCTGAAATCGTCGTGCCGGGCGAGGAAGTCCAGGCACATCGTATCCCGAGCTCGGTGATCTCGCTCGACGACAAGGGCGTGATCGGCGTCCGCACGGTGGACAAGGACGGCCGCGTCAGGTTCGACGCGGTGCAGCTCGTCGACGACACGCCCGACGGCATCTGGGTTTCCGGCCTGCCGCAGACGGTGAAACTCATCACCGTCGGCCAGGACTATGTCATTGAAGGCCAGAAGGTCGAGGCCATACCCGCGGCACAACTTGGAGCCGGCCTGTGAACGGACTTATCGACGCATTTCAGGGACGCGCCCGGACCACCATGACGACCATGGTGCTGATGGTCATTGCCGGGCTCATTGCCTACATAACGATCCCCAAGGAAGCCGATCCCGACATTCCGATCCCGATCTTCTATGTCTCGATCACGCATCAGGGCATTTCGCCGGAAGATTCCGAGCGCCTGCTGATCCGGCCGATGGAAACGGAACTGCGTTCGCTCGAGGGGCTCAAGGAAATCAGGGCCACGGCGTCGCAGGGCCATGCCGGCATCGTGCTGGAGTTCGACGTCAACTTCGACAAGGACAAGGCGCTTCAGGACGTGCGCGAGAAAGTCGATCTTGCGCGCGCCGAACTGCCGAGCGAGTCCGACGAGCCGACGGTGCGCGAGTTCAATGCCGCGCTCTTCCCGGTGCTGATCGTGACGCTGTCGGGCGAGGTTCCCGAGCGCACGCTTTACGACGCGGCCCGGCGGCTGAAAGACGAAATCGAAGCGGTTCCCACCGTGCTGCAGGCCGAGCTCGTCGGCCATCGCGAGGAATTGCTCGAAGTCGTGATCGATCCGGCGAAGCTCGAATCCTACGGCATCTCGCAATCCGAACTCATCAACATCGTGCAGATGAACAACCGCCTTGTCGCGGCGGGCAACATCGACACGGGCCAGGGCCGTTTCTCGATCAAGGTGCCCGGTCTCTTCGAAACGCGCGAAGACGTGTTGACGCTGCCGATCAAGGTCTCCGGCGACGGCATCGTCACGCTGTCCGACGTCGCCGATATTCGCCGGACGTTCAAGGATCCGGAGGGCTATGCGCGCTTCAACGGCCATCCCGCGATCGCCATCGAAATCACCAAGCGCATCGGCACCAACATCGTCGACAACAACACGCAGGTGCGTGCCGTTGCCGACGCATTCACCGCCGACTGGCCCGAAGCCATCCATGTCGATTTCACGCTCGACGCCTCGAGCTGGATTCATCGTTCGCTCGGCTCGCTTCAGTCTTCGATCGCCACCGCTATCGTTCTCGTCATGGTTGTCGTCGTGGCTGCGCTCGGCCTGCGCTCGGCGCTGCTTGTCGGTTTCGCCATTCCGACCTCGTTCATGATCGGCTTCCTGTTCCTCTCCATCACCGGCTACACCGTCAACATGATGGTGATGTTCGGCATGCTGCTTTCGGTCGGCATGCTGGTCGACGGCGCCATCGTGGTCGTCGAATTCGCCGACCGGAAAATGGCGGAAGGACTTGATCGCCGCGCGGCTTACGGGCTTGCGGCAAAACGCATGTTCTGGCCCGTCGTCGCCTCGACGGCGACGACGCTCGCCGCCTTCCTGCCGATGCTGCTCTGGCCGGGCGTCAGCGGCAAGTTCATGAGCTATCTGCCGATCACGCTGATCGTGGTGCTCTCCGCCTCGCTCCTCACGGCGCTTGTCTTCCTTCCCGTTCTCGGCGGCCTCGTCGGCAAGGCCGAGAATGTCAACAGCGATGTGCTGAAACTTCTCGCGGGCACGGAGACCGGCGACATCCGGTCGGTGCCCGGGCTGACCGGCGCCTATGTCCGAATGCTCGACCGGCTTGTCCATTTTCCGGGCCGCGTGCTTGCCGGCACCCTCGTCGTTCTGGCCGGTACGATCGTGCTTTTCTCGAACTTCAACAATGGCGTCGAATTCTTCGTCGACACCGAACCGGAGCAGGCCATCGTCATGGTGGGCGCGCGCGGCAACCTCGCGGCACAGGACACGCTGA
>NZ_JBBECC010000166.1:0-14116 GCF_040882025.1 Parvibaculum sp.
ACGTCTTTTCGGCACGTAAAAGCTGAAAAGAAGAAAGAAAGACGTGGATGACCCGCCACCTTGATTACAAAGGAGGGCCGGGTCATGACGAAAATGGGAGAAAGTGCTGTGTCGCAAGTGGTTTGAATCAAACCCTGCTCTTCTTAACCGGACGGCAGTGGATTTATTCGGGCCATCCACGTCTTTGCCATGAGCACGAAAGAAAGACGTGGATGACCCGGACAAGCCGGGTCATGACGTGTTTGGGTTTGGTGAACGCACCGTATTCGCTCCCGTAGCCATTCAACCGTACAGCCGTTGGCTTTGAGCGCAATTGACTCGCGGCGCCTGCGGGTCTTAACTCCCTCCACTTCCGGTCGTACATATCCTCCGCGCGACTGGCGATATCAGATGGGTCACCATCGGGGAGCGCGGAGACTGGTCTTCAGCCGATCGCCTGGGCAGCACTTCAAGATGCTGGCCGGGCGTTTTTGTTTTCAGGCTCGAAGGAGACGACCCATGACCACCGCACCCGAACGCGCAAGGCTTGCGCAATCCGACAACGAGATTTTTCTGGCGCTGAAAGGCGAGGAGGCGCGGCAGCGCGCCGAGCTCGAACTGATCCCGTCGGAAAATTACGCCTTTCCCGAAGTGCTGACGCTGCTGGGTTCAGCCTTCACCAACAAATATTCGGAAGGCTATCCGGGCCGGCGCTATTATGGCGGGCAGGAATTCACCGACCGTATCGAAAATCTCGCCCGCGACCGGGCCAAGGCGCTGTTCCGCGCCGAACACGCCAATGTGCAGCCCTTGTCGGGCTCGCCGATGAACCAGGCGGTCTATCTGGGGCTGCTCGAGCCGGGCGACACGATTTTGGCGATGGACCTTTCCCATGGCGGGCATCTGACGCATGGGGCGCCGGTAAGCCATATGGGCCGGATTTTCAATTTCGTGCGCTACAAGACCGATCCCGCGACCGGCGCCATCGATTTTGCGGCGCTGCGCGATGTTGCCCGCGCGACGCAACCGAAGCTCGTCGTCTGCGGCTATTCCTCCTATCCGCGCGACTACGACTATGCCGATTTCCGCCGTGTGGCGGATGAGGTCGGCGCGCTCACCATGGCCGATGTTTCGCATATCGGCGGGCTGATCGCGGCCGATGTCATGCGCAATCCGCTCGATGCCGGGTTCGACGTGATGACGACGACGACGCACAAGTCGATGCGCGGTCCGCGCGGCGGGCTCATTCTGTGCAAGGAGAAGTTCGCGAAGAAGATCGACGCTTCGGTGTTTCCCGGATTGCAGGGCGGCCCGCATATGAACCAGGTGGCGGCGACCGCGACGACGCTCCGCCTCGCGGCGATGCCCGCCTTCCAGGATTATGCGCGCGCGGTGCTGACCAACGCCAAGGCGCTGGCGGCCGCACTGAACGACCGGCAGGTAAAGCTCGTGACCGGCGGCACCGACAATCACCTGCTGGTGATCGACACCGTTCAGAGTTTCGGCATCGACGGGGCGAAGGCCGAAGCCGCGCTCGACCGCGTCGGTCTTACCGTCAACAAGCAGGTGATCCCCGACGACCCCCATCCGCCGATGCGGCCCTCGGGCCTGCGGCTCGGCACGCCGGCGCCGACGACGCGCGGCATGGGGCAGGCGGAGATGCAAGAGATTGCCGCGATCATCGCGGAAACGCTGGCGGCGGCGGGCGATGCCGGCACCGAAACGAAGCTGGCGGCGCGCACCCATGCGCTGACGGCGAAATTTCCGGTGCCGGGACTTTAGCTTTTTACGCGATCCGCGATCGCCATGGCGGCATGGGGATTGCGGACTTTCGCGCCGGCGATCACATAGAGGAAGACATCGCTGACGGGCACGGGCTTGCCCGGCGCAACGGCGTCGATCCCCTTCGGCACCTTGCCCGCCGCCCAGTCCTTCGCGCGCGCGGCCCAGCTGTCGACCGCCTTTTTCGAATAGCCGAGTTTTTCCTTCTCGTCCGTCCCCATGATACGGGCATAGACGAAGGGTGCGGTCACGTCGCCGATCTGCGGGTAATCGCTGTCCACCGCCGCGACCACGGCGATGCCATGCTTGCGCAGGAGTTCGATGAAGTCCTTCGTCCGGAAGCTTTCGTTTCGCACCTCGACCGCGTGACGTATGTCCAAGCCGCTGTATTTTTTCGGCAGCAGACCGAGAAATGCCTCGAAGTCCTCCGCATCGAATTTCTTCGTCGGCGCGAACTGCCAGTTGATCGGCCCGAGCTTCCCCTTCAACTCCGCCACGCCGCTTTCGAAGAATTTCTCGATGGAAGGCCCGGCCTCCGCCAATACGCGCCTGTTGCTTGCAAAGCGCGGGCCCTTCAGCGCGAAAACGAAATCGTCCGGGGTTTCGTCATGCCACTTGCGGAAGCTTTCCGGCTTCTGCGAGCCGTAATAGGTGCCGTTGATCTCGATGGTCGAGAGTTTCGAGCTCGCATATTCGAGCTCGCTCTTCTGCGTGATGCCTCGCGGATAGAAGGTGCCGCGCCACGGCTCGAAGACCCAGCCGCCGATCCCCACCCGGATTTTCCCGTCCGCCATACCGGAACTCTCTTGTGCAAGGCCTGTAGCCGACAAGCGGAAACTCTAGGCAGGCACACGGAACGCGGCAAGCCACTTCCGGACCCGGCATCTCATTTCCCGAGCATGCCGCCAAGTTCGCCCTGCAGCATGCGGCGATACTCCGCCATCAGCCGGTCGCCTTCCTTGCGGTCGACGGCGATCGCGAGGCGGACGGCGGCGCCCGTCAGTTGCATCGTCAGGAAGCAGACGGTTTCGAAACGCGCGCGTTCCTTGCGCGGCACCAGATGTTTCAGCGCGTCGGCGACGACGCGTGCATTGGCGCGGCTGTCCTCGATGTCGAGCGCCTGCAGCGCCTTGTCCGACTGCGTGCCCGACCAGATGTCGCGCACCACCGGCTCGTCGAGAAACATCGCATAATAGTCCTGAAGCAACCGATCCATGCGGGCAAGCGCTTCTTCGCGCGTTGCGACGTCCGCCAGAGTTTCGGCGATGCCGGCGCGAACGCGCTCGGTGATACGCTCGGCCAGAGTCTGCAGGATCGCCGCCTTGTCGGGAAAATACTGGTAGAGCGAGCCGATGGGGACGCCCGCGCGCTCGGCCACTTCGGTCATCCTGACGGCGTCGCTGCCGGTTTCGGCAATCAGATCGCTGGCGGCCGCCAGAATCCGCTCCACCCGCTCAAGGGCGCGGGCCTGGGTCGGCCTTCGGCGGAGGGCTGCGACATCGTTCATTTTGGTTCCCGGTTTCACTTTGCGCTTGCGCGTAAAAATATGAGGGTTTATCACTTATCACAAATATGAGGATTATTCACTTTACTCGGGAGAGCGGGATGATCGAGACCGGACGCATTTGTGTCGTCGGCGGCGGACCGGCGGGGCTCAGCCTTGCGCGGACCTTTCTGCGCCACGGCATTCCCTTCGACGTCTATGAGCGGCATTCCGATGTCGGCGGCTTGTGGGACCGCAGCAATCCCGGCTCGCCGGTTTACGATTCGGCGCATTTCATTTCGTCGAAAACCCAGTCGCATTATCACGACTTCCCGATGCCCGAGAGCTATCCCGATTATCCGTCGGGGCGGCAGATCCATGGCTATATGCGCGGTTTCGCCGATGCCTACGGGTTGCGCGGCCATATCCGTTTCGGCATGTCGGTCGACAAGACCGAGCTGCAGCCGGACGGCAGCTGGCAGGTGACACTTTCGAGCGGCGAGACGAAACGCTACGGTGCGCTTGTCTGCGCGAACGGCACCAACTGGCATCCCTCGATGCCGGAATATCCGGGCACCTTCACCGGCGAGATGCGCCACGCGGTCAGCTTCCGTTCGATGGACGAGTTCAAGGGCAAGCGCGTTCTCATCATCGGCGCCGGCAATTCGGGTTGCGACATCGCCTGCGACGCGGCGAAAGCCGCCGACAAGGCGTTCATCAGCCTGCGCCGCGGCTATCACTTCCTGCCGAAGCATCTTTTCGGCATGCCGGCCGACGTCTTCGCGCATGAGGGGCCGCATCTGCCGATGTGGCTGACGCAGCGCATATTCGGCGTCATTCTGCGCCTTCTCAATGGCGACCTGACGCGGCTCGGATTGCAGAAGCCCGACCACCGGCTCTTCGAGACGCATCCGATCCTCAACACGCAGTTGCTGCATTATCTCGCGCATGGCGACATAGCGGCGAAGCGCGACGTGGCGCGGTTCGAGGGCAAGACCGTTCACTTCAAGGACGGTTCGTCGGAAGAGATCGACCTCATCATCTGCGCCACCGGCTATACCTGGAAAGTGCCTTATGTCGACCCCGCCCTCTTCTCGTGGAAAGGCGGCAAGCCCGACCTCTACATGAACCTTTTCAGCCGCACGCAGCCGACGCTTTACGGGCTCGGCTTCATGGAAACCAATGGCGGCGCCTACAAGCTCTTCGACGAGATGGCCGACCTGATCGCCCGCACGATCATGGCACGGGCGGAAGGCAACGCCGCGCTCGACAAGCTGATTGCAACCGACAGGCCCGATCTTACCGGCGGCATCAAATTCGTCGGCTCGGACCGTCACGCCACCTATGTCGAGATCGACGCCTATCGCAAGCAGATGACCCGCATCCGCAAGCGCTTCGGCTGGCCGGCGCTGGAGGACGGGTGTTTCGATGCGTTGCGCGCGGATGCAAAGCGGGACGCCGCGTGACAACGATACCGAAAGCGCTCGTCACCGGTGCGGGTGGCGGCATCGGCACGGCCATCTCCCGCGCGCTTGACGGGCGCGGCTACCGGCTCGTTCTCGTCGACCGCGACATGGGCCTTCTCGATGCGGCGGCGGCAGGGCTGAAGACACGGCCCGAGAAACTCACCTGCGATCTTTCGGCGCGCGACAGCGTCGAGGCGCTTTGCGCGGCGATTGCGCGGGATCACGCCGATCTCGACATTCTGATCAACAATGCCGGTATCGGCATACCGGGCGCCGTTGCCGATGTCGATCAGGCGCTTCTCGACCGTCATCTCGAGATCAATCTGCGCGCGCCTGTGCGCCTGATGCGGGCCGTCGCGCCGCAAATGATCGCGCGGGGACGCGGAGCCATGGTCGCCACCGTTTCGCTCGGCGGCGTCATCTCGCTGAAGGACAGCGCGATCTATTCGGCGTCGAAATTCGGCTTGCGCGGTTTCCTTGCCGGCTTTCATCAGGAGATGGCCGCGCATGGCGTCAAAGTGTCGGGCGTCTATCCGGCGGCGGTCGACACGCCGATGCTGCATCACGAGGCGCTGCACGGCGGCTCGGTGCTGAATTTCATCGACAAGGTGATGACGCCGGAGGACGTGGCGGCCGCCACGCTCAAGGCCATCGATACAGGGAAACTCGAAGTCTATGTGCCCTGGAGTGCCAGCCTCCTCGCGCGCTTCTTCGGCACCTTCCCCTGGATGATCAAGCCGCTGCTGCCGCTGATGGAAAAGATCGGCGAGAAGGGCCGCCTGAAATTCATCGCGCGCAAGGGCTTCTCAGCCGAGTAGCGGCCGGCCGCGGATCAGCGCGCGGCCCGCGGGTGTCAACCGGATCATGGTCGTGTCGCCGCGGCGTTCCCGCACGAGGAGCCTCCGGTCTATCGCTTCCTCCCAGACGGAAAGCAAAGGACAATATGTGGACCAGCTTTCCATGACCTCGGCATAGCTTCTCTCGCCGGCGGCGACCCATTCCACGAAATCGCCGACAAGGTCGTCCATAATATGAAGGCGGCCGTTTTCCATTGTCGTCATGGCATCACCCCGCAAGCAGCATCAGGCCGCGCGCGATCAATATGGCGCCGAGCACGAAGAGGATATAGCGGCTCCAGCTCTTGAACTGGCCGTCATTCAAGCGGTCGAGCGCCATCTTGCCGAGGGTCGTGCCGAGCATGGCGAGCGGCGCGACCATGACATAGACCCACCAGGGCAACCCGGCTTCGGGCAGAAGATGCGCGGCGAGTACACCGAAATAAAGCAGCTTCGACAGGTGCTGCAGCGTTTGCGTCACGGCCTTGGTGGCGACGATCTGGTGGCGCGTCAGCGGGCTCCGCACGAAAAACACATCGAGGATCGGGCCGGCAACGCCTGCCGTCAGCGTCAGCGCCGTGACGACGAAGCCGCAGATGGGCGCAACAAAGGGTTTCGTGATGTCGAGGCCCCAGCTCGCCGGAATCGAGAAAGCGATGAAGGGGATTGCGCCCAGTACCAGCAGCACCGTCGCCTCGTCGGGAACGAAGCTCACCACCATGAAGAGCGCCAGCGCGACGGCGGCGCCGGCCATGTTGGTGGCGACCAGCGGCCAGACGATGTCATTGCGGTTGATGACGGCGCGGTAGCCGTTGGACACAGCCTGTGTCACGCCATGCAGCATCATCGCCGCGCCGACCGGGAAGGCGATGACGAGAAAGCCCATCAACACCATGCCGCCCGCCATGCCGAAAATGCCGGACAGCGTCGCCGTGACGACGACGACCAGGCCGAGGGTCAGGGTCATGGGAAGGGTCAGCATCTTTTCGCTCCGGTCTTTATGTGTTCAGATCAAGCAAGATGATCTCTAAAATGTCCCAGATCAAATCAGTTTTCCTGACTCTTTATGTGATTTATACTCACAAGCCATGACCAATCGCCGCGACCTCCCGCCCCTCTCCGCGCTGAAGGCTTTCGAAGCTGCGGCGCGGCTTGGCAGCGCCACAGCGGCGGCCCGGGAACTCTTTGTGACGCATGGCGCGGTCAGCCGCCAGATACGGGCGCTGGAGGACTGGGCAGGCACGCGGCTCTTCGACCGGGCCGGCAAGCGCCTGAAACTCACGGATGCGGGCGGGGCTTACCGCGACGCGGTGGCGGTCGCCTTCGACGGCATCGCCGCCGCCTCGGTCCGCCTGCGCGCCAGCACGGGTACGAGCCGCCTGCTGATCGTCAATGCGTTGCCGACTTTCGCCATGCGCTGGCTGCTGCCGCGCCTTGCACAGTTTCAGCGGCTTGAACCGCGGGTCGAACTGAAACTCGTCACCTCCGACGAGGAAGTAGCGCGGCTCGCACATGGCAGTTATCACGTCGCCATTCGCCGCGAGCAGGCGCCGTGGCCCGCCGGCCTCACCGGTGCGGCGTTTCTGGCCGAGCGCGAAATTCCCGTGGCGGCACCGTCGCTTCTCGACAGGCTTCCCGTTACCTCGCCCGCTGATCTCGCGCGGCATACATTGCTGCATGCCGATACGCGGCCCGGCGCATGGACACGCTGGCTCGATGCGGCGGGCGCTGCGGATGTCGAGGCGCAAGCCGGCCGCCAGCATTTCGATCATTTCTATCTGGCGTTGCAGGCAGCAAGCGACGGCATCGGCATTGCGCTCGGACCGCTGCCGATCGTCGAGGACGACCTCAGGGCCCACCGTCTCGTTGCGCCGCTGGCAGGACCGGCACTGCCGTCCCGCCCCTATTGCTGGCTGACACCGCAAGCGCTGGCGAGCGACCCGGCGGTCTCCGGCTTTTGCGCATGGCTTGAAACGCAGGGCGGTGAAAAGCGCTGAAGGATCAGCGCGACTTCAGCCGCTCGACCAGCCGCTCGCGCAACGGGTTTTTCGCCTCGAAGACATAATCGGCGCGGGCGGCGGTCACCGTCTCTCGGCCCTTCGCGTTGAGGAAGGCGACGAGATCGTAAAGCCGGTCTTCCGGGCAGTGAACGATGCGCACCGGCGCGGCGCCCACGCCGAAGGGAACGCTGGTACCGAACCGTTTGGCGAGTTCGACAAGCAATTTCGCGTCGTCGCTTTCGCCGGCAAACCGCACCTCGACGACTTTCGCCGCGCGGGCCTGCGCCGAAACGCGATCAAGAATTTCGCCGGCCGCATTGAGCGCGGCCTCGCTCCATTCGGCGCCGAGCGAAGCCACCAGATTGGCCTGGCTCATCAGGATTGCGCCGTCGTCGAGTATTTTCAGATTGTTGGCCGCAAGCGTCGCGCCGGTCGAGGTGATGTCGACAATCACTTCCGCCGTGCCCGCCGCCGGCGCGCCTTCGGTCGCGCCAAGGCTTTCGACGATGCGATAATCGGTCAGCCCGTGTTCGGCGAAAAAATCGCGCGTCAGGTTGAAATATTTGGTGGCGACGCGCAGCCGCCTTCCGCGCTTGGTGTGGAAGGCGAGCGCCACATCGTCGAGATCGGCCATGGTGGCGACATCGATCCAGCTTTGCGGCACGGCGACGACGACATCGGCGTGACCGAAACCCAAAGGCAACAGCAATTCGACATCGCGCTCCGGCGCCGAAAGCTTTTCGCGGATCAGATCCTCGCCGGTGACGCCGAGATGAATGAGGCCCTGTTCCAGTTGCCCGGCGATTTCGGAGGCCGAGAGAAAGGCGATTTCGACATTGGCAACGCCGTCAAGGCGGCCCGTGTAGCCGCGTCCGCCATCCTGCCGCACTTTCAGCCCGGCCCGCGCGAAGAAAGCGCTGGCGTTTTCCTGCAGGCGGCCTTTCGAAGGAAGACCGATAACGAGTTTTGCGCTCATTGCCCCGCCTCCCGGTTGACGGCCGCCAGCAGGCGCTCGATGCCGACCGCGCAGCCGACCGCCGGCACCGGCGTTTTGGCGCCGAGCGCCGAAAGCAGGCGATCGTAACGCCCGCCGCCGCAGATCATCGCGTCTTCGCCGAGGGCCGCAACGCGGAACTCGAAGACGAAGCCCGTGTAATAGGCCATGTTGCGGCCGAAGCCGGTGGCGAAATGCGCGCGGGACAGGTCGAGCCCCGCCTTGCCGATGAGGTCGAGGCGACGTTCGAAGCGCGCAATCGCCGCGTCGAGCGAGACGCCGGCAGCTTTCGTCAGTTTCGCGATGCGCGCAATGCTTTCGGCGGGCGATCCGGAGACGGCAAGAAAATCCGAAATCAGTTTTGCCGCCTCGCGGGGCACGCTGCTTGCCGCGAGTTCAGCCTGTTCCAGCAACCGCTCGGCTACTTCGCCGACGGTGCGACCGCCGACCGGCGCAATGCCCGCGAGCTTCAGCACATCCTCGATAACATTTCGGGCGCTTTCCTCGTCGAGCCCGGCAATGGCCGAGATCAGCGCCGCGCGATCGCCGGTTTCATCCTTGACGCCGCCCGCCGCCAGCTCGCCGAGCAATTCGCGGAAATAATCCGGCCGCCAGAAGTGGCGCTTCAGCCGCGCGCGCCAGCCGGGCGGCAGGTCGAGCGCGTCGACCAGCGCGTCGAAGAGCGCCAGGTCGCCCGTCTCGATGTCGTAATTTTTCAGACCCGCCTCGGCCATCGCGCGAGCGGCCAGCGCGACCACCTCGGCATCGGCACTTTCCGCATCCTCCGTCCCCAGACATTCTATGCCGGCCTGCGTGAATTCGGTGAGCTTCGCCGAGCCGCGCTTCTGGTAGCGATAGGCCGCGCCCAGCGAGCAGAGGCGCTGGGGGCCGCCCTTGCTTTCGAGATAAAGCCGGCAGACCGGGATCGTCAGTTCGGGGCGCAGACAAAGTTCGTTGCCGCCCGGATCGGCGAAGACATACATGCGGCGGCGGATGTCCTCGCCCGACATGTCGAGGAACATATCGGCGGGCTGGAGCACGGGGGCCGAAACCGGCGCATAGCCGGCGCGTTCGAAGCCGGCGCGCACCGCCGCGCCCAGCGCCTCGCGGGCCCTCAAGCTTTCGCCTTCCAATGCGGCAATCGATGACGACATTTTTGAAACCTTCCGGGCCTCCGCCGTTTCCGGCGCGCCCCTGTCTAGCATGGAAATGGTAAATTTCGGGAAGCGGGAATTGGGGCGGCTCAGCCGCGATGGCGCCCCGAATGGCGCCCGTGCCGAGCAAGGATCGCCTTCACTTCTTCCAGCAGCCGGGCGCGCGGCACGGAAACCTGGGCGGGCTGGCCTTCGCGCCAGGCGGTGTTGTCGGCGATTTCCTTCGACATTTCACTGCCGAGGATCAGGTCCTTCAGCGTGATTTCGTCCCTGGCCCGCTCGTCCTCGCCTTCGATGATGGCGACGGGGGCGCCACGCTTGTCGGCGTATTTCATCTGGGCCTTCATGCCCGAACCGCCGAGATACATTTCGGCGCGGATGCCGGCCTGACGCAGTTCCGAGACCATCTGCTGATAGTCCGCCATGCGGGCGGCGTCGAGCGTCAGCACGACGACGGGCGCGGCCACCTCCTCGACATCGAGCTTGCCCAGAAGTTCGAGCGCTGCCTGCAACCGGCTGACGCCGATCGAGAAGCCGGTCGCGGGAACCTTGACGCCCTTGAAACGCTCGACGAGCCCGTCATAGCGTCCACCGGAGCCGACCGAACCGAAGCGCACCGGATTGCCCGCCTCGTCCTTCACTTCGAAGAGCAGATCGGATTCGAAAACGGGGCCGGTGTAATAGCCGAGGCCGCGCACGATCCATGAATTGAATTCGATGCGGTCGAGGCCGTAGCCCGCCGCCTCGAACAGCGCGTCCATTTCGGCGAGTTCATCGATGCCTTCGGCGCCGACGGCGCTCGCGCCGACGATCCCGCGCCAGCTTTCGAGCACACGCTGCCGCGTCGTCGCGCCTTCGCCGAGGCCCGACTCCACATAGTCGGCAACCGCCGTGATCTGCGAGGGCGAGAGGCCGGCACCCTTCGTAAAGTCGCCCGACTCGTCCTTGCGGCCCGCGCCCAGCAGCAATTCGACGCCCTTGCGCCCGAGCTTGTCGAACTTGTCGATCGAGCGCAGCACGGTCGCGCGCGTCAATTCATTGGCATCGCCGCCAAGGCCGATGGTTTCGAGCAGCCCGTCCAGCACCTTGCGGTTGTTGACGCGGATGCGGTAGTCCCCGCGCGGAATACCGAGCGCCTCCAGGCAGTCGGCACCCATCATGCACATCTCGGCATCGGCCGCGACGCCGGGGGCGGCCACGGTGTCGGCGTCGAATTGCGTGAACTGGCGGAAGCGGCCGGGGCCGGGCTTCTCGTTGCGCCACACCGAACCCGTCTGGTAGCGGCGAAAGGGCTTGGGCAGGCCGTCGTAATTCTCGGCGACATAGCGGGCGAGCGGCGCCGTCAGGTCGTAGCGCAGCGCCAGCCACTGCTCGTCGTCGTCCTGAAACGAAAACACGCCCTCGTTCGGCCGGTCCTCGTCCGGCAGGAACTTGCCCAATGCGTCGGCATATTCGATGGCCGAGGTTTCCAGCGGGTCGAAGCCGTAACGCTCGTAAACCTCGCGAATGCGCGCAAGCATCCGCAACTCCGCCCGGACCATGCCGGCGGAGAGGTCGCGCAGGCCCTTGGGCACGCGGGCCTTGGGGCGGAAGGTTTTAGGGCTCTTGCTCATATGTCTTCGGCGGCTTCGGGCGTTTCAGTCAGCTTTTGCGCCATAAAGCCGGCGCGGGCGCATACCTAGCCCATCGCTACCCCCGGAACAAGCCGGGCTTAACGGCATCCATTAGTGGCCGCCCCGTTATGGAACTACCAAATCCTGTATGCATTTACTTTCTGTTTACCAAATGAGCGGATTCTTAGCACACACAGAGACGAAGCGATTCGCATCGGTCTATGTGTCTGGTTGCCGGGGCCCTGTGGGGGGGCGAAGAGTGAGTTGAACTTGGCACTTTCAGGTATAGCCATGCATCGGCAAATAGGCCCCCTCGGCGCGAGCGGCAACCGTCCGCTGCCGCCGCTTGCCGCCCATGTCGTCAGCGCCTCGACATCGCTCTGCAATTCGTTGCGCGGCCTCGCCGCTTCCGGCACCGCGGGCCCGCTCAGCTTCAGCTTTTCCCATCCCGAAGACGGCATCGATCCGTTGCTGACGCCAGGCATCGACGCACTCATCGTCGATATCGGCGCGGGCGAGGCGGAGGCACTCGATTTTCTGCGGCGCGCGGTGACGCTCGGTCCCAACGCGCCCGTGCTCGCAATTGGCGCCGAAGACGCCACGCTGCAGATCGAAGCCATCGAGGCCGGCGCGGAGGATTGCCTCGCCGCCGACACCGACGCACCACGAGCGCTGGGCCTGGCGCTGCGCCGCGCGATCAAGCGCCGCCTGTTGCGCGACGAGCGCCCGGCATCGGCGGGGACCGGCACCGAGACGCAGCCCCTTGTCACGCTGGTGCAGGAAACACCGGAGGCCATCGTCATTCTCGACAGCGCCGGGCTTGTGCGCTTCGCCAACAATGCCGCCCGCGAACTGCTCGGCCGGGACGGCGACGACCTTATCGGACAGCCTTTCGGCCTGCCCAGCGAGGCCGGCGAGCATGACGTCACGATCACGCGGCCCGACGGCGACAACCGTTTTGTCGAAATGCGCGTCGTCGACACGCGCTGGGGCGGCGTGCCCGCCCGCGTCGCCGCGCTGAACGACGTCACGGTGCGGCAAAAGCTCGTCAGCACGATGCGGGCGGCGGAAGCGCAGAGTCACGAGACGCGCCGGCGCAGCCAGAGCTTCTTTTCCAACGTCAATCACGACCTCAGGACGCCGCTGACGCATATCATCGGCTTTTCGGAAATGATGAAGAACGAGCGCCTCGGACCGGTCGGCACCGAGCGCTACAAGGAATATGCCAGCGACATCTATTCGAGCGGCACCATGCTGCTCGACATGATCGAGGACCTGCTCGGCATTGCCGAAGCGGAGATGGACGAGATCGAACTCACTGACGAAATCTGCAACCTCGCCCAGCTCGCCGAGATCGCGGTCGCGAGCCAGCGTCAGCACGCGGTCAGCGAAGGCGTCACCATAGAGGTCGATTGCCCGCCGCGCCTGCCCGGCCTCAGGGGCGACGCGAAGCGTCTGCGGCAGGGGCTCTTCCGGCTGCTCGCCGAAGCCGTTCATTGCGCGCATCGCGGCTCGACCATTCGCCTGTCGCTGCGGGAGGAGGCAGGCGGCATCACGGTGACGCTCAACGAAAGGCGCGATCCGGCCGCCGCGCAGAACGCGATGCTCTGGATCGAGGAGATGGACGATCCCTTCGTCAGCGCCGAGGACAGCGGCGCGCCGCGCGAAGAGAGCCTGGCGCTGTCGCTGACGCGCAAGGTGATGGAGATGCATGGCGGCGACCTCGGCATCGTCCACGCCGAACGCGGGACCGGCGGCGCGGCGGCGACAGGCATGGAAATCGCCCTCCGCTTCCCGCCCGAGCGCGTTATCCGCTAGCGGCCGAACCGCGCCCGCATCTGTGTGTCCCTGCCGCGCGGCATTTTGGCCGACCGTTCCGGGTGCCAGAAACGCAGATGAGCGTGTATGATCTCCGGGTGCTCGTCACGATCGGAGAAGACCCATGCCTCCCATCGACGCCGAAATTCTCGCCCGCCTGCAATTCGCTTTCACCGTCGCTTTCCATATCCTGTTTCCGACGCTGACGATCGGGCTGGCCGGATTTCTGGTCTGGTTCGAGGCCCGCTGGCTTGCCACGCATGACGAGGTCTGGCTGCGCCTCTATAAATTCTGGGTCAGGATATTCGCGCTCACTTTCGGCATGGGCGTCGTGTCGGGCATCGTGCTCTCCTATCAGTTCGGCACCAACTGGTCGGAATGGTCGCGCATCACCGGGCCCGTTCTCGGTCCCCTGATCGGCTTCGAGGTGCTGACCGCCTTTTTCCTCGAGGCGGGCTTTCTCGGCATCATGCTGTTCGGCTGGGACAAGGTCGGCCCCCGCCTCCATTTCCTGGCCACCTGCCTTGTCGCCTTCGGCACGGCGCTTTCGGCTTTCTGGATTCTGTCGGCCAATAGCTGGATGCAGACGCCGGCCGGCGCCGAGCTTGCGGCGGAGGGACATTTCGTCGTCATCGACTGGCTCGCAGTGATTTTCAATCCGTCGTTTCCCTGGCGCTTCCTCCACATGACGACGGCGGCCTATCTCACCAGCGCCGTCGTCATCGCGGGCGTCTCGGCGCTTTATCTGATCGCGCACAACAACCGGGCGATCGCCGCGCCCGCCTTCTCGGTGGCGATGTGGGCGGTGCTGGCGCTGGCGCCGCTGCAGGTCTTTCTCGGCGATCAACACGGGCTCAACACCTTCGAACACCAGCCGCTGAAGGTCGCGGCGATGGAGGGCAACTGGCAAACGCGGGTCGGCGCGCCGCTGCTGCTGTTTGCCATTCCGGATTCGAAGGCGCAGAAGAACCACCTCGAAATCGGCATTCCG
>NZ_JBBECC010000167.1:0-11498 GCF_040882025.1 Parvibaculum sp.
TGGTCAACGCCAAGGAGGTCTACAAGAAGATCGTCGGCATGCAGCTTCTTGTCGAAGGTCTTGCGATGGGCACCTTCGCGACCTTCTTCAACACCGCGCGCGATCCGCTTCTCGTCAAGCTCTGCCAGCTCGCGATGACGGACGAAGCCTTCCACCACAAATTCGGCAAGATCTGGGCCGACCGCACGATCCCGAAACTGTCGCAGGACGAGCGCGACATCATCGAGGACTGGGCGGCGAACGTCTTCCAGACGCTGCTCTTCAATCTCGTCAATCCGGAACAGAAGAAGCTCATCTATGCCGATTTCGGTCTCGACTGGCGCGAGGTGCAGGCCGAAATGCTCGAAGCGGTGACCGATGAGGACCGCCGCGAAGGCATGAAGGATGCAGCCAATGTCTTCCGCGTGCTCGTGAAGACGCTCCTCAAGGCCGGCATCATCACCGATCGTACCCGCGCCTTCTATGCGGTCTATGTCGACATGGAGGAACTGAAAAACGAGGACGACCGCATGGTCGGCGACGACATCGCCGAACAGGGCATCGACTTCCTGAAGACGGTCAACTTCGCGAAGAAGAACCCGATGAAGATCGCGGCGGCGGAATAGAATTTCCGCGCCTGAAATTCCCGACGGGTCCTCACCGATGGGATAAACTCGAGGGCGGTTCCGGAAGGAGCCGCCCTTTTTTCGTCACCGTGCGCCGCTCTGCTACACTCCCCCCATGAACGACATCCATGACATGCTGCGCGATGCGATCCCCGACCTGCCGGCGCCGCCATGGCCGCTCATCGGCGAGGGGCTCTGGTCCGGCATCCACGATCTCGGCGACGGCACGGTGCTGAAGCTCATCAGGCGGCAAACGACAGGGCTCGGCTCGGGCGTTGCGGTCCACCGGCGCGAGGCGCTGGCGCTCGCACTTCTCGGCGGGCTCGAAACCGCGCATCTCTGCCTGCCGGCGCTTGTCGCCGAAGGCACGTTCGAAAGCGGGCCCCATGCCGGCTGGCTGCGGATGACGCAGCTTGGCGGCGCGGCGCCCGATGAAGGCCGCCTCGTCTATGCGCCGCCCGAAACGCGCGATGCCTTCGGCGAAAGGCTCGGCGCGGCGCTGGCCGATTTCCACGAAGAGGCGACGCCGCGCGCTACCGCCGCCGCGAGCAAGCTTGGCGACAGCATCGCGCGCAGCCTGACGCTGTCGCGTGACCGCTTCAGCCAGCCGGCCGATCACCATGCCGCCGATGCCGTCCTCGCCGCCTGGGCGGCGGAATGCGCGAAAGGCCCGCTCGTCTTCACGCATGGCGACGTCAATCTTTCCAACCTGCTCGACGCCGGAAAGGCGTCGCCGCTCGGCCTCATCGATTTTGCCGAAACGGGCTGGAGCCTTGCCGAGGCCGATTTCCGTCATCTCGATGCCTTCGGGCCGCTCAGCGACGCCGTGATGCGCGGCTATGCGGCGCGCACGGGCCGCGCCGTCGACCGGCGCCGCGCCGCGCTTGCCGCCGCCGCCAATGCGCTTTGCACGGTCGCCATCGAAGGCGCGTCGGGGCATCCGCGCGAAGCGATAAGGCGGCGCGGCCAGCTCGAACATTGCCTCGAAGCCGCGGGGCTCACATGAGCGACGACCTGCCCGGCATCGAAGAGGACGAGTTCCGTCTTTTCGACGGACGGCAATCGCCCACGGCCGCCAATGTGCAGCGCGGCTGCTGCCGGCTGCTCGCGCAAATGGGCTATGCCGCCGTCACCGAACTCACGCTTGCGACCGGCCGGCGCGTCGACATCATCGCGCTCGGACCGAGAGGCGAAATCGTCGTCCTTGAAATCAAGTCGAGCCTGATCGACTACAAGACGGATGCGAAGTGGGAGGAGTATCTCGATTTCTGCGACCGCTTCTATTTCGCGGTGCCGCCGGAATTTCCACGCGAGATCATTCCCCCCGAAGTCGGCCTCGTCGTCGCGGACCGCTATGGCGCCGAAATTTTGCGCGAAGGCCCGGTGACGCCGCTGCCGGCCGCACGGCGCAAGAAACTGACGCTGCACGCCGCCCGCGTCTCGGCGCGCCGCGTCATCAGGTTTCTCGATCCGGAGTGAGGGGAGCAGTCGTCTGTCTGAATCGAAACGAAAACAAAGGCGAATCGTATCGCAAAGAGTTTAGTCGAAAGGGCCCGCACCTCTCGCCAAAAGTCGTCTTTGCCGGACTTGATCCGGCAATCCAGAAGGCGCGGTACGCGCCGTCTCTCTTCACAAAGACTCCAACTTGCGCCGGTCGTGTTGACGCTGTTTGTCTTTTCGAAGCGAGACGCCGCCGGAGCCTGTCCTCGGGCCGCGCATCGCGCGGACCCGTGGGGCGGCTTCTGGACCCCCGGATCAAGTCCACTGCTGTCCGGTTAAGCGGTTTCGATTGCAAGAACGTTGCATTTTTCACAACCCAAAACCGTCATGGCCCGATTTATTCGGGCCATCCACGTCTTTCGACACGGAAAGAAGGAAAGAAAGACGTGGATGACCCGGACGAGCCGGGTCATGACGAAATAGGGAGAAAGTGCTGTGCCACAAGCGATTTGAATCGAATCCTACTCTTCTTAACCGGACAGCAGTGGATCAAGTCCGGGGGTGACGAATGCGGGGAGAGGCGCTGGCAACAGCAAATTCCCTTGCGGGTACTCCAACCGTGAAGCCGAGTCCGATTCACGCTATGCTGGAAAGATCACGTTGAAAGAATGCCCGCATGGCAAAGATCGCCCCCATCCATCCCGGCGAAGTTCTGGCGGAGGACTTCATGGCGCCGCTGGGTCTCAGTGCCAATGCGCTGGCAAAGAAGCTCGGCGTACCGGCGAACCGCGTCAGCGCCATTGTCGGCGGCAAGCGCGACATTTCACCCGACACCGCGCTTCGGCTCGAACGCGCTTTCGGTTCCTCGGCGGAATTCTGGCTCAACATGCAGGCGCGCTACGATCTCGAAACCGCGCGCGACCGGACCGACAAGAAGGAACTCGCGGCGATCAAGATGATCGAACCGGCCTGATCCTCACTTCGGCGCGCGTTTGGCGAGGATGCGCTGCAACGTCCGGCGGTGCATGTTGAGGCGGCGCGCCGTTTCCGAAACGTTGCGATCGCAGAGCTCGTAAACGCGCTGGATGTGTTCCCAGCGCACGCGGTCGGCCGACATCGGGTTTTCGGGCGGGCCGGCCTTGTCGGCACCGGTCGCCAGCAGCGCCGCTTCGATCGCATCGGCATCGGCGGGCTTGGCCAGATAATCGGCCGCGCCGAGCTTCACCGCGGTCACCGCCGTCGCGATATTGCCATAGCCCGTCAGCACGACGATGCGCGCTTCCGGCCGTGCTTCCTCCAGCGCCGCCACGACATCGAGGCCGTTGCCGTCTTCGAGGCGCATGTCGACAACCGCAAAGCCCGGCTTTTTCGAACGCGCCAGTTCCTTGCCTTCCCGGACCGTGCTTGCCGTCGTCACCTCGAAGCCGCGCCCTTCCATGGCGCGGGCAAGGCGCGTCAGAAAGGGCACATCGTCATCGACCAGCAGCAGCGTGCGGTCTTCGGGAATAACGGGCTTTTCGCCTTCCGGCACGGTGTCGGGTTTTTGCACGTTGTTGATTCTCTTGTCGATTCTGCGGCGGATGGCGCCGATCTTAGGCCGAAGCGCCGGGTGGCGCCACCCCGCTCCCGTTTCCGCCCACGCCGCCCTCCGGAAAAGCCGGATCGGCTTCGATGGCGCGGCGCGGCCAGGTGATCGTCAGCCGCGCGCCGGGCTTCGCGTCGCCGCGATTGGCGATCTCGACCGTCGCGCCGGTCCGTTCCAGCAGCGTCTTGCCGATGAAGAAGCCGAGACCCATGCCCTCATGCGCATCGTTGGCGGCGGGGGAACCGCGCCGGCTCTTGTCCTTGCCCGAACGCGGCCGCGTCGTCACATAGGGCTCGCCGAGTTTTTCCAGCACGTCGGGCGTGAAGCCCGGCCCGTCATCGACGATCGTGACCGAGATGCGGTTCCGGTCGTATCGCGCCGAGATCGACACTTCGGTGCGGGCGAAGTCGGCCGCGTTCTCGATGAAATTGCCGAGACCGTAAAGAATTTCCGGCCGCCGCCAGATTTCGGGTTCGGCCGCGCCCTCCTCGCCCCCGACCACTGCCATGCGAAAACCCACATCCATGTCGCGGTGCGGGCGCGTCACCTCGTCGAGCAGCGCCTTCAGCGGCAGGCGCGAATAGATCGCATCGCCGTCTTCCGGCCGGCGGGACAGGCGCGAGAGAATTTCCCTGCAGCGCTCGGCCTGACTGCCGAGAAGCGCGAGGTCTTCCTTCATTTCCGTCTCGCTCATGCCGCCGCGCATCAGCTCCTTTGCGACCAGCGAGATGGTGCCGAGGGGTGTGCCGAGTTCGTGGGCTGCCGCCGCCGCAAGTCCGTCCAGCGCCGAAAGGCGTTGCGCGCGCGCCAGCACGAGCTGCGTCGCCGCAAGCGCGGCCGACATGCGCCGCGATTCCTGCGAGATGCGCCAGGCATAGATGGCGACGAAACCGAGCCCCAGCATCAGTGCGGTCCACTGGCCGGTGATGAAAAGCGGCGGCAGGGCCAGCTCTTCACCCGGAAACCAGGGCAGCGGCATGTGGAACCAGGCAAGCAGGCTTACATAAACGAAGGCCTGCATCAGCAACAGGCCCGTCGCGCGCAGCGAAAGCGTCGTCGCCGAAATCGTCACCGGCGCCATGAAGAGCAGCGCGAAGGGATTTTGCAACCCGCCGGTCAGAAACAGCAGCACCGCAAGCTGCATCAGGTCGATCGCAAAATAGACCGCCGCCTGCCACTCAGGTAGGCGCGTCGTCGAGCGGTAGCGCAGGGTCAGAAAAATATTGAGCCAGGCGGACGCCGCGATCACCGCGAGGCAAAGCCCCAGCGGCAACGGAAAATCCATCACCAGATTGGCGAAGAGCACCGCGGCAAGCTGACCGGCGATGGCGAGCCAGCGCAGGATGACAAGCGTCTGCAGGCGGACGCGCCCGCTCGCATCGCCCCCCGGCCCGATCCGGCCCGCCAGAAAATCCCGGCGGAGCCAGCGCATGCTGCCCCTGTCCTCGATCGTCGTCATGATGTGCCGCTTCCGGTTTGTTCCACCGGCATTCTAGCGCGGCTTCGGCAACCGGGGACAAGTTCATGCTTCGTCGCTGTTATTGCGCGTCCCACCCGTCCCCTGTGTGCAAAAGAAAGGCTCTCGTCCTCAGCTGTTCGACGGCCAGCCCGAGAGCGGGCGGCTTTCGCCGATAGCCATGATCCAGGCATCCTCGGCCGCATAACCGGCGGCGTCGGCCGCGGCGCGGAAACGCACCGGCGGTTCGAAAGGCGGCTCGACCGTCAGCAGCACGGTCCCCCAATGCATGCCGACAATGCGCCTTGCCTTCAGATCGCGGCCCATCTGCACCGCCTCTTCAGGGGTCGCATGCGAGGCCTTCATCATCGCGCGCGGCTCATAGGCGCCGATGCCGAGCAGTGCGGTATCGAAAGGCCCATAAGTGTCGCCGATCTCGCTGAAGACGGGGCCATAGCCCGAATCACCGCCGAAAAAGAGATGATGACGGTCGCTCCTCAGCGCGAAGCCCGCCCAGAGCGTACGGTTGGTGTCGAAGCCCGAACGCCGCGACCAGTGCACCACCGGCAGCGCCGTCGCCGTCACGCCGCCGATTTCGAGACTTTCGTGCCAGTCAAGTTCGACGACATTGGGGAAACCGCGATCCGTCAGGAATCCACCGAGATTGAGCGGCACGGCGACCGTCATGCGGTCCTTGCCCGGCAACCGCGCCAGCGCGCGTTCGTCCAGATGGTCGTAGTGATTGTGGCTGATGACGAGGAGGTCGATCGGCGGCAGCGCCGAGACCGAGACGCCCGACTTGACGAAGCGGCGCGGTCCGAGACCGGCGGGTCCGGCATAGGTCGTGAGATAGGGATCGGTCAGCACCGTCACGCCGCCGATGCGGATCAGGAAGGAGGCATGGCCGAGCCAGGTGATGAAATCGCCGCCTTCCTCGATATGCGTCTCGATCGCGCGCAGCGCCAGCGGGCGCGGCACCACGTGATCCTTCGGCACCTCGACCTTGCGGCCGCTCATCTTCAGCATTTCGAGAAAGAAGGGCGCGGCCGTCTTGAGGCGTGCGAGGCTGCGGGCCGGACTGCCTTTCGGATTGCGGAAGGTGCCGTCCGGCAAATGATGCCACGGCTTGTCGCCGGCCGCCTTGCGCTCATCGCGCGGCAGCATCGATGCGCGCAACTGATGGCCGCGCGAAACGAGTTTCGCCCGGACACGCGGCGCCGCTTTCGCGGTCGGTGGTTTCGGTGGCGGTCTGCGGTCTGTCATCTGGTCCAGAGATAGGGTGTGGCAACACCGTCAGCAAGATACGGCGCGCCGGAAGGCCCGTTGACCGTTTGTCGCGGGCCGTCGTTCAATAGGCGCCGGCGGCGCGCAGAAGGGCGGCAATCTCCCGATAATGATTTTCTTCCGCCAGATCGAGCGCCGTGCGGCCGGTGAGATCGGCTTCGGCAAGATCGGCATTGTGGCGGATCAGGACTTCCACAAAAGCGGCGTTGCGTGCCCGCGTCGCGATCAGCAGCGGGGCGTCGCGATTGGGACCGAGACGGTTCGGATCGGCGCCGCTCTTCAGCAGCGCCTCGGCGATGTCGGCACGGCCGACGGCGGCCGCCATGGTGAGCGGCGTGGTACCGTCAGGTGCGCGCCGGTTCGGATCGGCGCCCTTTTCGAGCAGCAGTTCGACCACCGCCAGATGACCGTTGCCGACGGCGAGGATCAGCATCGGAATCCGGTCGCGGCCCGCTTCGTTGGGCGTCGTGCCCTTCATCAGCGCCTCGCGCACCGTCTCGATGTCGCCGGTGCGCGCCGCGTGAACCGTCTCGTTGTCGATGATATAGTTGCTCGGGCCGCCCGGCGGGACGGCGAGCGCGTCCGGCACGGCGGCAAGCGCGAGCAGGCCGGCAAGCACCAGCGCCACAACCGCGCGAAACGTCGAACGCCTTGCCATACGTGTCATTTTGTCGCCCGAAGCCCTTTCGCGGCGCGCCGTCGGTTCGCGGCGGCACCGTTTGACGGTAAACAGATGATTGGAACCGCGCCTCCCTCAAGGATGCGCCATTCGCCGAAATCACTATAGTCCATAGGCCATCGGGCGTCCGCATTTCAAGCCGCCCCGCCAAACCGGAGAACCATCATGACACGCAACGGCATTATCGCGCTTGTGGCCGGGGTCGCGGTCGCCATTCTGGCCGGCGTCTGGATTTCCGGTCTTGTCATCTCGGCGGTCGAGACCCGCGGCACGCAGGCCTCGGGCGAGGCCCGTGTGGGCGGGCCCTTCACGCTGGTTAACGAGCGCGGCGAAACCGTCACCGAGGCCGATTTCCGCGGCCGCTACATGCTGATCTATTTCGGCTTCACCTTCTGTCCCGATGTCTGCCCGACCGAGCTGCAGGTGATGGCGAGCGCCGTCGAGGCGCTGGGACCGCGCGGCGAGCAGATACAGCCCGTCTTCATCACCGTCGATCCCGAGCGCGACACGCCTGAAATCATGGCGCGTTATGTCGCGCTCTTCCATCCGCGCCTGACCGGCCTCACCGGCACGCCCGAACAGGTCGCCGCGACGGCGAAAGCCTGGCATGTCTTCTACCGCAAGGCCGAGGATCAGTCGTCGCCGGAGGACTACACGATGGACCACTCCTCCATCGTCTTCCTGATGGGTCCCGACGGCGAATATCTCAAACTCTTCGCCCCCGGCACCGGTCCCGACCAGATGGCCGAAGGGATTGCGGAATTTCTGTGAAGCCGGTCAGCGACACTGCCCCTTTCCTCCGTGTCTTGACGGTTTTGGCGAGGCCGCCTATGTTCGCGCCATGGATCGCGACGCACATATCGCCTTCGGCCGCAAGCTTGGCCTTGAACTCGCTCTTCGGGGCGCGCTTCTCTGCGCTTGAGCGCAGAAAACAGATCCACCTCACCCACAGATACCTGAATTTCCCTTTGCGCCGCGCGAGCGACACGCCAACAGTGCTGTGCGCCGTCCGTTGAAGATGCGAGAGTTGTCATGTTGAAGAACCCCGCCGTCAAATACCGTGCCTTTCAGCCGATCGATCTGCCCGACCGGCAATGGCCGTCGAAAACCATCACCAGGCCGCCGATCTGGATGAGCACCGATTTGCGCGACGGCAATCAGGCGCTTTTCGAGCCGATGAACGCCGAACGCAAGCTGCGCATGTTCGAGCTGCTCGTGAAGATCGGCTTCAAGGAAATCGAGGCGGGCTTTCCGTCGGCGTCCGACACCGATTTCGGTTTCATCCGTAAGCTGATCGAAGAGGGCCGCGTGCCGGACGATGTGCATATCGAAGTGCTGACGCAGGCCCGTCCCGAACTGATTGCGCGGACGATGGAATCCCTGCGCGGCGCCAAAAACGCCATCGTCCATGTCTACAATGCCACCGCGCCGAATTTCCGCGAAGTGGTGTTCAACCAGGGCAAGCAGGGCGTGAAGGCGATCGCCACCGAAAGCGCGCATCAGATCAAGGAGCTCGCCGCGACGCAGCCCGCCACCAACTGGACCTTTCAGTACAGCCCGGAGGTTTTTTCGGGAACCGAACTCGACTTCGCAAAGGAAGTCGTCGATGCGGTAACGAAAGTCTGGGACGCGCGGGCCGACAACAAGGTCGTCATCAATCTGCCGGCAACCGTCGAAATGGCGACGCCCAACATCTATGCCGACCAGATCGAATGGATGCATCGCAATCTCGAGCGGCGCGACGGCATCGTGCTGTCGCTGCATCCGCATAATGATCGCGGCACGGCGGTGGCCGCCGCCGAGCTCGGCGTGATGGCCGGCGCCGATCGCGTCGAGGGTTGTCTCTTCGGCAATGGCGAGCGCACCGGCAATGTCGATCTCGTCACGCTGGCGCTCAATCTCTACAGCCAGGGCATTCACCCCGGTCTCGACTTCTCTCAGATCAACGAGATTGCGCGGACGGCGGAATATTGCACGCAGTTGCCGATCCATCCGCGCCACCCTTACGTGGGCGACCTGGTGTTCACGGCTTTTTCGGGCTCGCATCAGGACGCAATCAAGAAGGGCTTCGGCGCGCGCAAGGAAGGCGATATCTGGGAAGTGCCCTATCTGCCTGTCGACCCGAAGGATCTCGGGCGCTCCTACGAATCGATCATTCGCGTCAACAGCCAGTCGGGCAAGGGCGGCGTCTCCTATCTTCTCGAAGCCGAGTACGACCTGAAACTGCCGCGTCGGCTCCAGGTCGAATTCAGTGCCGCCGTGCAGCGCGTCACCGACGATACCGGCAAGGAAGTGACGGCGGCCGACATCTGGCGGATTTTCGAGGGCGAGTATCTGACGATCGTCGAGCCCATCGAATATCGCAGCCACTCGCTCTTCGACGAGGGCGGCAAGCAGGGCGTGAAGATCCGTGTACGCCGCTTCGGCAAGGATGAGGAGCTCGCCGGCTTCGGCAACGGCCCGATCGACGCCGTCGTCGATGCGCTGAAGCTCGGCGTGCAGTTCCGCCACTTCGAGGAGCATTCGATCGGCACCGGGTCCGACGCCAAGGCCGTTGCCTTCATCGAGGTGGCCGATCCCGCCGGCGCCGGCGACATTTTCGGTGTCGGCATCGACCCCAACATCATCACCGCCTCCTTCAGGGCGCTGATCGGCGGGGCGAACCGGGCCGCGAAACGGCTGCCGGAGGCCGAGCGGCGGCGCTTTTGCGGTCTCCCGGACTGACGCGCGCGTCGGTTCCGGCTCAAGGCGGGGATAAGGGCGGGGACAAGTAGTCTGTCAACTTGTCTCCGCTACGCTGCCGGGAGGGTCACCCGACTGCCGCCCGCCCTTTTATGACAGTTTTGTGACAGTTCCGTGACAGAGGGGGGGTCCGCTGCCGTTTTCCGCTGTCAAAAAAGCTCTTGGTGGGGCCCGGCAGAGCGCCTACATTAAATGCTGCGTCGCAGCATAAGGGCGCGGGAGGCTGCTCAAATGCGAGGTAATGCGTGCTTTATCATCTCTATGAAATGAACCATGCGGCCGTCGCGCCGATGCGCGCCGCCGCCGAAGTCAGCCTCTGGGCGCTTCGTCATCCCCTCAATCCGTTCGGCGAAACGGTTGCCGGCAAAACGCTTGCCGCCGCGCTCGATGTTTTCGAAACGACGACGCGGCGTTACGGCAAACCGGCATTCGGCCTTTACGAAACGGAGATCGCCGGCCAGCCGGTCCCCGTCGTCGAAAAGATCGTCTGGGAGCGTCCCTTCTGCAATCTGATCCATTTCGAGCGCGAGGCTTCGGCGATGGCGAGCGTTCGCCCGCAGCCGAAACTGCTGATCGTCGCGCCGCTCTCGGGCCATTACGCGACGCTGTTGCGCGGTACGGTCGAAGCGATGCTGCCCCATTACGAAGTCCATATCACCGACTGGACGGACGCGCGAAAAGTGCCTCTGACAGAAGGATCTTTCGATCTCGACGACTATATCGACTATGTGATCGACATGTGCCGCCTGCTTGGGCCGGATGTGCATTTGCTGGCGGTTTGTCAGCCGTCGGTGCCGGTATTCGCGGCCGTCGCGGCGATGCACGACAATGACGATCCTTTCGTGCCGTTCAGCATGACGCTGATGGGCGGCCCGATCGACACGCGCGAAAGCCCGACCGAAGTCAATCGCCTCGCGACCGAGCGCGGCACGGAATGGTACGAGCGCAACGTCATCACCACGGTGCCCTGGCCACATCCCGGCGTCATGCGCCGTGTCTATCCGGGCTTCGTGCAGCTATCGGGTTTCATGGCGATGAATCTCGACCGCCATGTCGATGCCCATTGGAGCTATTTCGACCATATGGTCGATGGCGATGGCGACTCGGCTGAGAAGCACCGCGAGTTCTATGACGAGTATCTGTCGGTCATGGACATGACGGAGGAATTCTATCTTCAGACCGTCGACGAGGTTTTCGTCAAGCATTCGCTGCCCAAGGGCGAGTTCCTGCATCGCGGCCGGCCGATCCGGCCGGAGGCGATCACCCGCACCGCCTTGATGACGGTCGAGGGCGAGAAAGACGACATTTCCGGCGTCGGCCAGACCAAGGCGGCCCACAAGCTCTGCACCGGTCTCTCCGCCTCGATGAGTGCCCATTGGGAACAGCCGGGCGTCGGCCATTACGGCGTCTTCAACGGCTCGCGCTGGAAAAACGAAATCGCACCCCGGGTGCGCGACTTCATCGCCGCCCATTCCACCCGGTCGGCGAAGGGCTAGAGCGTCCGCGCGAAGATCCGGGCTTCGTTCTGAAAGGCCTTGAACTCGAGTGCGTTGCCGGCGGGATCGCGGAAGAACATGGTCGCCTGCTCGCCGGCCTCGCCGGCGAAGCGGATATGCGGCTCGACGGCGAACGGGATGCGCGCGGCGCGGAGGCGGTCGGCCAGTTCGTGCCAGTCCCGCCAGTCGAGGATCAGCCCGAAATGGGGCA
>NZ_JBBECC010000167.1:11598-14106 GCF_040882025.1 Parvibaculum sp.
CGGTCGGCCAGTTCGTGCCAGTCCCGCCAGTCGAGGATCAGCCCGAAATGGGGCACCGGCACCTCGTCGCCGTCGACCTGATTGGATGCGACATCGGCGCGCTCGCGCGGCGACACCAGATGAGCAACAATCTGATGGCCGCGAAGGTCGAAGTCGACCCATGTGTCGGACGAACGCCCCTCCGGGCAGCCGAGCAGGCCACCGTAAAATTCTCTCGCCCGGGAGAGGTCGTCGACCGCGAAAGCGAAATGAAATCGTGGCATCCTTGACATGATTCGAGCCTATCTCTTTTACCCTCGAACAAGAACGACCAGACCGCCGTCATCGCCCCGCCGGCCATACCGGAGGGCATTGGGTTCGACCGCATTATGAACAAACCGCCAAAGCCCGCATCGCTCCATTTCGATTATCTCCAGATCGACGGACGCACCGTCCCGGTCACCGTGCGCCACAATCCGCGCGCCAAACGGGTCATTGTCCGGGTCGACCTTGCCGCCGGTTCCGTACAGGTCACAGCCCCGTCGCGGCGCGGCCTCGGCAAGGCGCTTCTCTTTGCCCGCGAACAGCGCGAATGGATCGCCGAAAGGTTGCATCAGGTGCCGATGCCCGTTCCTTTCCGCAACGGCGCGCGCATTCCCTATCGCGGCAGGGAACATATCGTGCGTTACGTCGGCGCGCGGCGCGAGGATGCGCTGGAGCGCGGACCGGTCTGGCGAGTGCGCAGCGGCGACACGGGCGGCATGCCCGAAATCCGCGTAACCGGCCATCCCGATTTCGTGCAGCGCCGGGTGACCGACTGGTTGAGAACCAAGGCGCGCGACGAGCTCAACGAAAAAGCGCTTTTCTACGCCGACCTCTTCGAAGTTCGCCCCTCGCGCATCACTGTTCGCGACACGACGACCCGCTGGGGTTCCTGCTCGCCGACGCGGGCGCTTTCGTTTTCGTGGCGGCTGATCCTCGCACCGAGCTATGTGCTCGACTATGTGGCCGCGCATGAGGTCGCGCATATCCGGCACATGAACCATGGGCCCCGCTTCTGGAACCTCGTTGCCGAAGCGATCCCGAATTACGAAATGGCCAAGCACTGGCTGGAGGTCAACGGCCCCGGCCTCCACCGCTACGGCGCCGACCCGCTCGGCATCTTCGCCGGCCGATGAGGCTTTCGCCGGGTACCGCTCTCTTTACCGTCTTTCTCGGTGCGCTGACGGCGGTCGGTCCCTTGTCGACCGACATGTACCTGCCGTCGCTGCCGGCGATCGCGCTCGCCTTCGCGGCCGACACCGGCGCAACGCAACTCACCCTGAGCGCCCATCTTGTCGGTTTCGCCGGCTCACAGCTTTTCTATGGGCCGATGTCCGACCGATACGGACGCCGGCCGGTGATGCTTGCCGGGTTCACGCTCTACATCGCCGGCTGCTTCGCCTCGCTTTTCGTCGCCTCGATCGAAGAGCTGATCGCCGCTCGGTTTTTTCAGGCGATCGGTGGCGGCGCCTCGGTTGTGCTTGCCCGTGCCGTCGTGCGGGACCTCTATGAGGGGCCGGCGGCCGGACAGATGCTGGCTCGCATGGCCGCGATCATGGGCATCGTACCGGCGCTGGCGCCGATGCTCGGCGGCGTCATCGAGGCCGCCTATGGCTGGAAGATGAATTTCGTCGCCATGGGCGCCTTCGGCGCCGTTCTTGCGCTGATCGTCCTGACGAGCCTCGACGAGACTTTGCCGCCGGCGCGCCGGCAAAGCGCTGCGCCTCGCGCCATCCTCATCCACTACCGGCGGCTCATCGTCGACCGGCGCTATCTGCGTTATCTGCTGATCGCCAGCACCTGTTTCGCGGGGCTCTTCGCCTTCATCTCGGGCTCGTCCTTCGTGCTGCAGGGCCTCTACGGCCTTTCTCCAATCGCTTACGGGCTGTGCTTCGGGCTGATGGCGGCGGGCTATATCGCAGGGTCGCTGACCGGCGGGCGGCTGGTCAGACGGCTCGGCATCGACGGCACGCTGAAAGTCGGCGGCATGTTTGCCTGCCTCGGCGGGTTTTCGATGCTGGCGGGGTTGATCGGCAGCCCCTCACCGGTCGCAATCGTCGCGCCGATAATGCTTTACGGTTTCGCGGTAGGGCTGACCATGCCGCAGGCAATGGCCGGCGCTTTGACACCCTTTCCCGAAATCGCCGGCACGGCTTCGGCGCTTCTGGGCTTTCTGCAGGCCGGCGCCGCAGCCGCCGTGGGCGTTTATGTCGGGCACGGCGTGGGAACGAGCGCGATGCCGATGGTGGGCACGATCGCGCTGACCGGGTTTCTGACTTTCGCCGTGACGGTTTTCAGGCAGCGTAAAAGCGATAACTAGCGCCGGTCGCCGGACCTGCCCGGTTGCAAGATCGGCCTGCGCGGCTCGGTGCGGCCAAAGAGGCGGTCAAAGAAACCCGGCTCTTCCCATTCATATTCGAGGCTGGCGCCGGTCGACGCCGGAGCGGCATCGGCAAGCGGTGCTTCGGCCAGCATCATGTCGGGAAG
>NZ_JBBECC010000168.1:0-14102 GCF_040882025.1 Parvibaculum sp.
CCGCGAAGTTCCTCGAGCTCCGATTCCGAAAGCGGCAGGGGTGTATCCTTGCGCAGCCGGCCCCAGTCCGCGGCGGTGAAATGGCGAAAGGGCGAGAGCAGTGTCTTGTCTTCCGCGATGCTCAAAGGCATGAACCGGGTTCCTGTAGGGGGGTCAAGCGAGCCGCGCTCCATCAAGGCCGATCGCGCGCGGCTTTTTCGTCGATACCGGAGCGGCCTTCGCGGCGCGCCAGTTCGGCATAGACGTCGGCGGGATCGAGATCGAGCGCGGCGAGAAGCACCAGCCAGTGGTAGAGCAGGTCGGCGCTTTCGGTGATCATGGCTTCCCGATCACCCTGCGCCGCCGCGATGACCGTTTCAACCGCTTCCTCGCCGAGTTTCTGCGCGCAAAGCGGCGGGCCGCCGGCGAACAGTTTTGCGGTATAGGACGTTGCGGCGTCCGTGCCTTTTCGGGCGGCGATCGTCGCGAACAATCGGTCAAGCTGGCTGGCGTCGATGGCCATGCGCGGCAGGCTCCGGAAGCGTTAACAGGTCCGGCGGATGCCTGAAACGGCGCCGCACGGCGGCTTTGCGTAGCAGATTTGGGGCCGAGAGACCAGCGGCGGGAGGTCGGGTGGCCGTTAGAGCCGGGTCGACAGGCTCGTGCCGGAAAGCGCGCCGGTTTTGGCCCCGTCCTGTCGAGCCTCTTTCAGATCGGCGCCCCTGAGGTCGGCGCCTCGAAGATCGGCGCCCAAAAGATTGGCGCGCAGCAAAATAGCGTCGGTGAAATCCGCCGCGGCCAGGAAGGCGTTTTCGAAATTGGCGTCGGCGAGGATCGTCTCGCGGAACAGCGCCCCCGCGAGCACCGCGCGCGAGAAATCGGTACGCGACAGGTCCATGCGGGCAAAATCGGCACGGATGCCCTTTTGCTGACCGGTCTGGATCCAGAGCATGTGATCGGCGAGAACTTTCGCCATGCGCTCCGGGCCGGGTGCCGAGCGCGGCTTCACCGCCCGCATCAGATCGCCGCGCAAAGCCGTCCCCTCGTCCATGACGGCGCGGCGAAAATCGGCGTCGGCCAGATTGGCGCCGGACAGTTCGACGCCTTTCAGTTCGGCGCCGGAAAAATTCGCGCCCCTGAGATCCGCACCCTGAAGGCTCGCCCCCGACATCGACGCGCCCTCGAAACTGGCTTCAAGCAGTTTGCATTCGGCCATGTTGGTCCCGAACATGCGTGCGCCGCGGAAGCTCGAATTTTCCTTGCCGACCGGCGCCGAGGCGCCACGACGAATGACGGCACCGCGCCTGAGATCGGCGCCTTCCAGCTGCGCGCCTTCGAGTTCTGCATTCTCGAACTGTGCGCCGCGAAGATCGGCGCGGGCGAAATTTGTGCGCGTCAGATTGGCGGCATCGAAATCGGCGCTGAAAAGGTTGGCGCCGGTGAAATGCGAATCCTCCAGATTGGCGCCGGTAAAGTCGCAGCCGATGAAGTGTCCGTGCGAGAAATTGAGATTGCGGAAATCGAGCCCCGAAAGGTCGCACTCCTTCATGATCACGCACCAGCCATTGGGCACGCCCTTCAGGTAGCGCGTGTGAAGGTCGCTCAGCCGCTTCAGCGCTTCCTGGCTGATGCGCCGGCCGATGATGGCGTGCGGCTCGCCCGCCGGTTTGCGCTCCGGCGCGGGCTCCAGTTCGATCGCGACCATTCGCGGCGCATTGCTCGAACTCTCGGACATAGGCGGAACATCCTTGCACACAACATCGCCGCGCGAAGCGCGGCCATCAACCCGGACCGCGATGCTAGGGCGGAGTTTTTCATATTTGCTTAACAGTGCCGCGCATTCGGGGGAAAACGGCAAAATCGCTGTTTTTCGCCCGGAGGCTGGTCCCGGCTTCCCGGCGGTCAGCCGCGCCAGAAAAGCTCGGCCTGGCGAAAATGCCGCCATAGCCGGAGCGCGCCCTTCCAGTCTTTCGCGGCACGCTTCTCCGACCAGGCGACAACGCGCGCAGCCGCGGCGGCCGTGGCGTCGTGCGAGGCCGCGGCCAGGGGACCATCGAGAATGAGATGTGCGGTCGCCACATCGTTCAGCCCGCCAAAGACATCCTGAAGCTGGGAGAGGTGCCGGATATAGGGCTTTGCCGCCTCGCCGTCGAAAAGCGACGAGAAGAAATGCAACGCGTAGCGAAATTTTTTCAGCCGCTTGCGCAATTCGTGGCGGCCTTCAAGGTCGAGTGTCTCGATGTCGCGGCCAAGCTTGACGACGCTGGCGAGACGGCGATCCAGCGCCTCAATCGCGAAATCGCGCGCAAGACGCGGCGCCTTGCGCTTGACGCGCCAGCCGCGCCCGGCGAGGAAGAGGCCGTACTCCAGGAGGAACCGCGTGTAGCGGCGCGAAACGAGAGCGGCGAGGGCGCGGTCCCAGGCCTCTTTGCGCGCCGTATCGGCGCGAGCGGCAAGGCGTGTCAGCGCGGCGTCGCGCGGTGCGACCGGCGCGAGGATATCGCCGACGAAAACATCGAAGTCACGCGCGGGCCCGAGTTCGTTCGCCAGCCACTTCGCTTCCCCGGCCAGACGGTCGGCTGCCGCACCACCAATGGCGGGACGGAAGATCGCCAGGGCCGAGCGCGCGCGGCGAAGCGCCACCCGCATTTGGTGCAGCGCCTCAGGCAAGCGCGCTTCGACGGTTGCCATCTCATTCGACGTCAGATGAACGAGGCAATGACGCAAGATCGTCGCATAGGCGTCTTCGAGTGTCGCATCCGGCGCAAGCGTCAGCGTTTCCGCCTTGACGGCCATCGGTGCACGCGGACGCAGAAGCGCGAAGCCGCGTTCGGATTTGCTCTCGAATCCGACGCGCAGCGTGGCGATGTCGTTGAGGTCGAGCGCCAGTCGATAGAGACTTTCGGGCGATCCCTCCTTCAGCTCCAGTTCGATTTCACTGACGGCAATCTCTTTCGCCGCGCCGGCGCGCAACGCACCCTTGTCGAGTGCCAGTTCGATGACATCGCCGTCGGGTGTCTCGAGGCAATGAACCGTGCGGCGAATGTCGCTGACGAGGCGCGGCGCAATGGAGTTGCCGTTTGCGAGCTTCTGGATGCGGGATCTGAGACTGGCGGGCAGCTTGTTGAGATCGGGCCCGGCGGCGGCGCGCGGCAGCCGCGCCTCGTATTCGCCGGTATCGCGCGCCAGCGCGCCCGTCCTGTCGCCCGAAAGGCCGGTTTCGGTTTTCAGCGTTTGCAGGCAAGTGCCACCCGACCGGCGCAGGCGCAATGCAAATCCGTGATCGCCCAATGCCAGATTGTCGGTGTCGAAATAAGTCGAATGCAAATGCTTGCCGCTGGCACGGCCTCGCTTCAGCCGGCTCAAGGCCGGTGAATGGCGAACGCGCTCCAGCTCGGCCGGTTCGCAGACGAGCTTCAGTTCGATTTCACGATCAGACATGCGGTTGTCGCGCCGCTCCCCGGAGGTGAAGGCTCACGCCTCAACACTTGCGAGGCGTATTCTGCCGGGCGGCGATGAGACGCGCAATTGGCACATTGGGTACCCTGGCGCGTCACGCGGACGCGCGGCATTTATCCACAGGAGCTATGGCGTGTGCGGGGAAAAGGCACACAACATCTGGATTCGGGGCTTCAGAGCCGAACCGGAACGCCGGCGGCCGCCATATGAGCCTTGGCTTCGCCGATCGTATATTCGCCGAAATGAAAGATCGAGGCGGCCAGCACCGCGCTCGCATGGCCGTCGCGAATGCCTTCGACCAAGTGGTCGAGCGTGCCGACGCCGCCCGACGCGATGACCGGCACCGGCACCGCATCCGAAACGGCGCGGGTCAGCGCGATGTCGAAGCCCGATTTCGCGCCGTCGCGGTCCATCGAGGTCAGCAGGATTTCGCCGGCGCCCAGCTCCGTCACCTTCACGGCATATTCAATGACATCGATGCCGGTCGGCTTTCGGCCGCCATGGGTGAATATCTCCCACCTGCCAGGTGCGGTCTGCTTGGCGTCGATGGCGACGACGATACATTGGTTACCGAATTTTTCCGACGCCGCGCGTACAAAGCCGGGATCGAAGACGGCAGCGGTATTGATCGACACCTTGTCGGCGCCGGCCAGCAAAAGTTCGCGCACATCGGAGATCGTGCGCACCCCGCCGCCGACCGTCAGCGGCATGAAACATTGCTCGGCGGTGCGGCGCACCACCTCGAAAATGATTGCGCGTTCTTCGTGGCTCGCCGTGATGTCGAGGAAACAGAGCTCGTCGGCGCCGGCTGTGTCATAGGCGCGCGCGGCCTCGACCGGATCGCCGGCATCGCGCAGATCGACGAAATTGACGCCCTTGACGACACGGCCGTCCTTGACGTCGAGACAGGGGATCACGCGCGCTTTCAGCATCGGGCCCGACCCTTCAGCAGCGCGAGAACTTCCTTCGGATCGAGGCGGCCGTCATAGAGCGCGCGGCCGGAGACCGCGCCTTCGATATTCGTCGTGTCAGCGGCCAGAAGTTTTTTCACATCGTCGATCGAGGAGAGCCCGCCCGACGCAATGACCGGAATCGAGATCGCATTGGCGAGCGCAACCGTCGCCTCGATATTGAGGCCTTCCAACGCGCCGTCGCGGTCGATGTCGGTATAGATGATGGCGGCGACGCCTACATCCTCGAAGCGCCGCGCCATGTCGAGCACGGTGAGGTCGGAGACATCGGCCCAGCCTTCAGTAGCGACGCGGCCGCCCTTCGCATCGAGGCCGACCGCGATGCGGCCGGGAAATTTTTTGCACGCCTCGATCACCAGCGCCGGGTTCTTGACCGCCGCCGTGCCGATGATGACGCGGGCGATGCCCTTGGCGAGCCAGATTTCGATGGTCGCAAGATCGCGAATGCCGCCGCCGAGCTGCGCCGGAACCGAGATCGCAGCGAGGATGCTTTCGACCGCCGACGCGTTGACGGGCTTTCCCGCAAAGGCGCCATTGAGATCGACCAGATGGATGTATTCGAAGCCGGCCCGCTCGAAGGCGCGCGCCTGTGCCGCCGGATCGTCATTGAAGACGGTTGCCTGGTCCATCAGCCCGTGCACGAGGCGGACGCATTGACCGTCTTTCAGGTCGATGGCGGGAAAAAGGATCATGTTCTTGCTTCGCGTTGGAGCATGATCTTGTCCGAAAACCGGTTTCCACTTTTCGGGATCATGCTCTAGGGACGCCACTTCAGGAAGTTACCGATGAGTGCGAGGCCGAGTGCCTGGCTCTTCTCAGGGTGGAACTGCGCACCGACCATGTTTTCCTTTGCGACCATCGCGGTCAGCGGCCCGCCATAGTCCGTGCGGGCGAGCACATCCTCACTCGACTTCGCGTCGAGGAAATAGGAATGGACGAAGTAGGCATGCAAGCCCTCATCGCCGGTTTCGATGCCGTCGAGCAGAATATGCGGCTTCGCCGGGGTTAGCGTGTTCCAGCCCATATGCGGGATTTTCAGCGATGCGTCGTCAGGCTTTATCACGACAACGTCGCCGTCGATCCAGCCGAGACCCTGGTGCTCGCCATGCTCGATGCCACGCACCGCCATCAGCTGCATGCCGACACAGATGCCGAAAAAGGGTTTGGCCTCGACACACACAGCTTCGGTCAGCGCCTCGACCATGCCAGGCACCGCATGAAGCCCGGCGCGGCAATCGCCGAAAGCGCCGACGCCCGGCAGCACGACACGATCGGCGCCGCGCACGGCGTCCGGATCGCTCGTCACCAGCACATCAGCCGCGATGGCATTGTCGCGGGCGGCGCGTTCGAAGGCCTTCGCCGCCGAACGGAGATTGCCCGAGCCGTAATCGATAATCGCAACTTTCACCGGTGCCTAACCTCCGGCCTTCGGGAAGAGGCCGAGCACCTCATCCGCGTTCGCGTCGCGTTTTGCCGAGTCGGACGCCTGCGCGGCGCGGCGCGGCCAGATCGGTTTCGGCGGCTCGGTCGGCTCGAGCTTGAGCGGCCGGTCCCATTTGGCGAAGAAGGCGCGTTCGGCTTCTTCGAGATTGCCGCCGCCGGCAAGGCCCGCCATGCGATAGCCGTTGCGTTCAAGCGTCCAGCGCCGGATATCGCCCGCCTCGAAACCGAGCAGGAACTGGAGCGCCAGTGAACAGATGGCCGCGCCCTCGGCGCCGATGAGATTTTGCGCAATGGCCGATACGACAATGATCAGCGCGATCCAGAGCGCGAAAGCGATCCAGAGGCGGTGCCAGAGGAGCCAGATCCACGAGAAAAGGAAGGCCGGGAAGGAGAAGCCCTCCTTGACCAGCACGATGCCGGTGCCGTCGAGCGGGGCGCCGGGGAGCTCGTGAACCGTGTAGATGCGCATGGACATGGGGCCCGTTCCGGGCGGTGTTTCGTTCGGGCCTTATCTAGGCCAGACGGCACAAAAAGGCCAGCAGCTCAGCTTCCGAGCTTGCCCTTTGTCGAGGGAATCTGCGTCGATGCACGCGGATCGATCTCGATGGCTTCGCGCAGTGCCCGAGCGAGGCCCTTGAAGCAGCTTTCGACGATGTGGTGATTGTTGTCGCCATACATGTTTTCGATGTGGAGCGTGATGCCGGCATTCTGCGCGAAGGCCTGGAACCACTCCTTGAAGAGCTCGGTGTCCATGTCGCCAAGCTTCGGCTTGGTGAAATTCACCTTCCAGATCAGATAGGGACGCTGCGAGACGTCGATCGAGACGCGCGTGCAGGTTTCGTCCATCGGAATGATGGCGGTTGCATAACGGCGGATACCCTTGAAGTCGCCCAGCGCCTGGCGCACAGCCTCACCGATGACGATGCCGGTGTCTTCGGTCGTGTGGTGGAAATCGATGTGGAGGTCGCCCTTGGCGCGCAGTTTGAGGTCGATCAGCGAGTGGCGCGAAAGCTGCTCGAGCATGTGGTCGAGAAAACCGATGCCGGTTTCGATGTCGTATTCGCCCTTGCCATCGAGGTCGAGCTCGACCGAAATCGAGGTCTCCTTGGTCTGGCGTTCGAGCTTTGCGGTGCGGGACTTCAAGGCTTCGGGCATCTCGGACTTCCGGCAGGCGTGATTTCAGCGGGCTTGTAGCAGGCGGCGCGAGAACCGGCCAGCGCAAAGCCACCGACTGCGTCGTTCCGCCAGTTAAAGCGACAATTCAATTTGAATCACAATGACTTACGAGACGTTAACCAAAATACTCGAGCTTGTCTAAGGTGTTACTTTAAGTCATTGGTCTTTTTCATGCGGTATCAGCGATAAGCTATTGATTCAAATTGCAGCCACTCGTCTGTCCTAGTATTCGTCCAAGCATTCGTCACTATATCTTGTCGACCTGGGCCACTGGTACGCGATCCGGCGATGACCATATGGGGTGTTTGCGCAATCCGATCGAGGACCTCTTCATGGCTTGGCAGAACCGCCTCACGCCCGAGCTCGCCCGTTTCATCGTCGAGCAGGATCATTTCTATCTCGGCACGGCCAATGCGGCCGGAAGACCCTATATCCAGCATCGCGGCGGTCCGAAGGGCTTTCTGAAGATTCTGGACGAGAATCGGCTCGGTTTTGCCGATTTTGCCGGCAATCAGCAATTCGTGACGCTCGGGCATCTGGCCGAGAACCCGCAGGCCTTCCTGTTCCTGATCGACTATCCCGCCCGGCGGCGCGTCAAGATCAGGGGGCAGGCCAAGGCTGTCGCCGACGATCCGGCGCTGACCCGCTCGCTGGCCGATCCCGCCTATCGCGGCCGGGTCGAGCGCGCCATCCTGATCGACATCGACGAATGGGACGCGAACTGCCCGAGCCATATCCTGCCGCGCTGGGACGCCACGGCCCTGACGCCGGCCTTCGAGCGTCTGGAGACCCGCATCCGGGCGCTCGAGACCCAGGTCCGCGAGCTCGGCGGCGATCCGGGCGCCTTCGATATGTCGGCCTGAGGCGCCGCCGCCCGGCCGGTCAATAGAGGTTCTTCTTCGCGTCGTCCTCCAGCGCCGTATCGATCAAAGCCGGCGCCATATCGAGCTTCATCTGGTCGCGCAGCATTTCGCCGAAGCTCGGCAACGCGTCGCGCGGCACATGATTGTCGGGGTTCCAGAGGGCCGAGCGCCTGAGCGCCTTGGTGCAATGGAGATAGACCTCTTTCACCTCGATCACGAGGACCGAACGCGGCGGCTTGCCATCGACGACGAAGCGCGCCATCAGCTCCGGCTCCACCGACGTGGTGGCAAGGCCATTGATACGCAGCATTTCCTCGAAGCCCGGCAGAAAGAACAACAGGCCGACCGCCGGCGCGTGGGCGATGTTGGTCAGCGTATCGAGGCGGTTGTTGCCCGGCCGGTCGGGCAGGGCGAGGCGGCGTTCGTCGAGCACCTGGACGAAGCCCGGCTCACCGCCCCTGGGCGACACGTCGGCCAGCCCGTCCGGCCGGCTCGATCCGATGCAGAGAAAGGGCGAGAGCTCGATGAAGCGGCGCGAATGCGGATCGATCCAATCGAGCTGCTTGCCGAGCGCCCCGCCGGAGGGCTGCGGGTAGACCGTGCGAAGCGCATCCTCGGTTTTCAACTGACCGGACATGGTTGTTCTCCTCGATCGTAAATTTTGCGAAAGATTATCACTTGCAACAGATCGGTGCCAGCCCGCATACCCGCCGGGACCGGCGCCGGACTTGACCCCTGGACTTGACCCTATGGCGCGAAGCCGCCACATGGTAGCGGCTATCCCCGGCCCTCCCGACAGAATCCGACAGGAATAGATATGGCCTCGCACGATCCGATCAACTGGCACGGCACAACGATCCTTTCCGTGCGCAAAGGCGGCAAGGTGGCGATCGCGGGCGACGGGCAGGTGTCGATGGGCGACACGATCATGAAGGGCAATGCACGCAAGGTGCGGCCGCTGGGCAAGGGCGACGTCATTGCCGGATTCGCCGGCGCGACCGCCGATGCGATGACATTGTTCGAGCGGCTCGAAGCCAAGATCGAGCAATATCCGGGGCAGCTCACGCGAGCCTGCGTCGAACTCGCCAAGGACTGGCGGACCGATCGATACCTGCGCCGCCTCGAAGCGCTGATGATCGTCGCCGACAAGGAGGCGACGCTGGTGTTGACCGGCAATGGCGACGTGCTGGAGCCCGAGGGCGGCATTGTCGGCATCGGTTCGGGCGGAAATTATGCGCTGGCTGCCGCCCGCGCGCTCGCCGACAGCGACCTCGACGCCGAGGCCATCGTCCGCAAGGCGATGGGCATTGCCGCCGATATCTGCGTCTACACCAACAACAATCTCACCCTTGAAAGCCTCGACGCGTGACCTCGGCGGCGCTCCGGCGGCGGCAACCGCCTCTATGGCTGATTGCCTGCGCAGGGCTTCTTTTGTTGCAGGCCGGGCTGCTCTGGGGAATGGGCCGCGTTCCGATCTGCACATGCGGCACGGTAAAACTCTGGCACGGCGTCGTTCTGAGTTCCGAGAATTCGCAGCATCTGAGCGACTGGTACACATTCTCCCATGTCATCCACGGGTTCATCTTCTACGGGCTCGCCTTCCTTCTGCTGCGGCGTTTCCCCATCGGCTGGCGTCTCGCCGCCGCGTTGTTGGTCGAGGGTGGATGGGAAGTGCTCGAAAACACGCCCATGATCATCGAGCGCTACCGCGCCGGAACCATTTCGCTCGACTATTTCGGCGACAGCATCGTCAATTCGGTGGCCGACAGCCTGGCGATGGTGCTCGGCTTTGTCCTGGCGGCGCGGTTGCCCATATGGATGATTGTGCTGGCTGCCATTTTCATGGAGGCCGGCGTCGGCTACATGATCCGCGATAATCTTGCCTTGAATATCCTGATGTTGATCTACCCCGTTGATGCTGTGCATGCATGGCAGGCGGGAGGAGGAACCTAAATTCCATGACCAGTTTTTCCCCACGTGAAATCGTCTCCGAGCTCGACCGCTATATTGTCGGCCAGCGCGACGCCAAGCGCGCGGTCGCGATTGCGCTCCGCAACCGCTGGCGGCGACAGCAACTGCCGGAGGATTTGCGCGAAGAGGTTTTGCCGAAAAACATCCTGATGATCGGGCCAACCGGTGTCGGCAAAACCGAAATCTCGCGCCGCCTGGCGCGGCTCGCCGAGGCTCCCTTCATCAAGGTCGAGGCGACCAAGTTCACCGAAGTCGGCTATGTCGGCCGCGATGTCGAGCAAATCATCCGCGACCTCGTCGAAATCGCGCTTGGTATGACGCGGGCCAGAAAGCGCAAGGATGTCGAGGCGAAAGCCCATCTCGCGGCCGAAGACCGCGTGCTCGAAGCACTGGTCGGCAAGGGTGCCGGCGAGGCGACACGCGACAGCTTCCGCAAGAAACTCCGCTCGGGCGAGCTCGACGCGAAGGAAATCGAGGTCGAGGTTGCCGATAGCGGCGGCGGCATGCCGACTTTCGACATACCGGGAATGCCGGGCAGCCAGGTCGGCATGATCAATCTCGGCGATATCATGGGCAAGGCGTTTGGCGGCCGGACAAAAACGCGGCGCATGAATGTCCGCGACAGCTATGAAGTGCTGATTTCCGAAGAAAGCGACAAGCTGCTCGACCAGGAACAGTTGACGCAGGAGGCCATCCTTTCGGTCGAACAGAACGGCATCGTCTTTCTCGACGAGGTCGACAAGATCTGCGCCCGAGCCGAGCGGCAGGGCGGCGATGTCAGCCGTGAAGGCGTGCAGCGCGATTTGCTGCCGCTGATCGAAGGCACGACGGTTTCAACCAAACATGGCGCCGTCAAGACCGACCACATTCTTTTCATTGCGTCGGGCGCGTTTCACATCGCGAAGCCTTCCGATCTGTTGCCGGAACTGCAGGGACGGCTGCCGATTCGGGTCGAGCTCAAGGCGCTCGGCAAGGACGAGTTGCGCCGTGTGCTGACCGAACCCGAGGCGAGCCTGATCAAGCAATATGTGGCGCTGATGGAAACGGAAGGCGTGACGCTCACCTTCACCGACGAGGGCATCGACGCCATCGCCGACATCGCGGCGACCGTCAACGCCACCGTCGAGAATATCGGCGCGCGCCGTCTTCACACGGTCATGGAGCGCGTGCTCGACGAGATCAGCTTCGGCGCCACCGATCGGACCGGCGAAACGGTGACGGTCGATGCGCCCTATGTGCAGAAGCATGTCGGCGATCTGTCGCGGAATGCCGATCTGTCGAAGTTCATTCTCTGAGGCCCGTCAGGCCGGTTCGCGCTCCCTGCGGCCGAAGGCCATCGCGTGACTCTCGCTTTCGGGAAGCGCAAGCGTTCCCTCGGCGACAAGCTTCTTGAGATAGGTAAAGGTGCGCATGGTCTGCGTCACCAGATGGCCGCCCGCGACGTAAGCCGGATAGCGCGCCGCACCGTCGACAAATTGTGGTAGCGGCTCGATCCGCGTGTCGTAATCGAGCGAGCAGAACAGCGGAAACGAATAGCGCTCGCCGGGCACGTTGCGCACGCGGTGCGGCGTTGCGATGAAACGGCCATTGGTCATCGCTTCCAGCATATCGCCGATATTGATGACGAAGGCGCCCTCGATCGGCGGCGCATCGATCCAGCGGCCATCGGCATTCATCACCTCCAGCCCCGGCGCCGTCACATGCAGGATCGTGAAGCACTCATAATCGGTGTGTGCGCTGATGCCCCATTCGGCTGCCGCGCGCGCGGGATCCGCCGGGTAATGCACGAGGCGCAACTGCGAGGGCGGCTTGGTCAGCATGCTTTCGAAATAATTTTCATCGAGGCCGAGCGACAAGGCGAAGCCGCGAAAGATCGTATGGCCGAGCGTCATCGCGCGTTCGTAATAAGCATAGACGTCGCGTTGCATCTCCGGCATGCCGGCCGGCCACTGGTTCGGTCCGAGCATCCGGTAACCCCTGACATGGTCGGGATCGTCGCCGGACAGTTCGACCGAGAGATCGAAGGCCTCTTTCTTGTCGATCTTCGAGGGACCGGTGCCGTCGTAGAAACCTTCCTCGCCGGTCGGCACATAGCCGCGATGGGCGCGCGACTTGCCGATATAGAGTTCCATCTTGCGTTCGAGTGGTTCGGCGAAAAATTCCGCGGCGCGGGCTTCGAGCCTTTCAATCATGTCGGGCGGAATGCCGTGGCCCGTCACATAGAGGAAACCGATATTGCTTGCGGCATCCGCCATCTCGGCGGCCACCTTGCGTTTCGCTTCCGCGTCGCTCGAAAACAGGGCTGCAATGTCGACGACCGGGATGCTTGTAAAAGCGGTGCCTTTTCCTTCGGGTTCACTCATGACAGTCCTCATTCACCACGACACTCGAAAACAGGCGTGCCGCGCAGGTCGATGACTTCCCAATGGCGCGCCATCACCCGGCCGTCTGCGTCGGTGTCGGCGGTGGCGAGCGTCGCGCCGCCGAAGACCGGCGCCAGCGTCTTGCCCTCGCGAAAAGGCAGGCTCGAGCGCTGCACGATCCAGCCGGCACTTGTCACGATGCCTTGCGAAATCTCGCAATCGACAAGTGCGCGCGCCTCGTCAAGCGTGGCGGCGCGCGCCACGCAATCGCGCAGGTGAAGATGCGGCGGGGGCATCGCCACGCGATCCCGCGCATACATGAAGAGATGACCGAGACGGATCAGCGCCGCCTTCCGGCCGCCGTCGCGATCTCGCAACCGCATCGCCCAACAGGGCTCGGCCGCGATCGGCTCGCGGTGCCAGTGCTCGATATAGGGAATGTCGGCGCCCTCTTCGATCATGACATCGCCCTCGACCCGGAGGCGGCCACGATCCGAATAGATCGCTTCGGGCTGGAAATCGATGTCGCGCCGCCATTCGAACCAGCCGCCCTCATGAACAAGTTCGCCGGCGAAGCCTTCCTGCCGCGCCAGCCAGCCCATATCGCGGGGCGTGAGGTCGGCGAGCGAAGCGACATGCGCGAAATCGGGGCGGCCGGCAGGCTGGCGCAGATCGAGATAGAGCCCCGGCCCCTGCAGCCAGTTGACCCAGGATGTGTCGTCGCGCCGGCCGTCCGGCCAGAGGATCAGCGAGCGCCGCCAGAGGCCCGTCAGATTGTCGAGTCTGGGTTCCGGAAGCGGTCTGACGAGGGATGCGGCGATCGACATGGATTCATGCTGCACCGCGAGAGGTCATTGGCCTAGACGGTAAATTCCGATGAATGGCATAGACGAAATCTATGTATCAATCCTGCCATCCCGCAGCCGCCCCGAAATTTCTTCCAGGAAGAGCTCGGTCGGCGTGTCGCGGGCGGGTTCGTCGCGGGTGACCAGATAGATGTGGCAAGCGGGAAGCAACGCCTCCGGCAGCAGCGGCCAGAGCGCCGCATCGGCAAGCGCCGCCACGCCGGTCGGAAGGAAACCGAGGCCGACACCCGCTTCGATCAGCCGCCGCGCCTCATGCAAATTCTCGGCAACGCCGCCCGCATGCTGCCCGAGCCCATAGCGCGTGCGGAACCGCGTCAGCTCATCGGGCTCGTCGGCGCCGGTGAGTACAAAGGCGCGGTCAGCGAGGGCAGCTGGGTCCGTAAATGTCAGGCCATGCAACGGGTGGCCGGCGCCGCAATAGAGCTGCTGCACCTCCTTCATCAACGGCTGATAGCAAAGCCTCTTGTCCGGCGCGCTGTCGCAGGCAATGCCGATTTCGGCCTCGCCCGATTTCAGCGCCTCGATCGCCTCGCGCCAGGGACAGACGTCGATGTGAATGCCGACGCCCGGATGGTGGCGGTGAAGAGCGGCCAGTGCCGCATCGAATTCGGGCGATACCACCGAGGAGATCATGCGGATATGGATCGCGCCTTGGACGAGGCCGGCCGCTTTCGCAACCTCATGCGGCGCGGCGCGCACGGCTCCGATCATCGTTTCGCACAGCTCGTAAAGCGCGCGGCCGGCGGGCAGCAATTCAACGCCCTGCGCGGTGCGGCGCAAGAGCTGCGTGCCGAGGTCGTCCTCGAGGCGTTTCAACGCCGCGCTCAATGTCGGCTGCTGCCGGTTCATGCGCCGCGCAGCCGCGCCGATGCCGCCGGCGCGCACGATCTCGTGGAAGATGCGAAACAGGTTCCAGTCGATGTGACGGGGAAAACGCGAATTGTCGGGCGGACGGTCGGGCATGGATGGCCGTGGCGGCAAAGAGGATGGAAACTTCATTGAAGCGGCTTC
>NZ_JBBECC010000169.1:0-2006 GCF_040882025.1 Parvibaculum sp.
GGCCAGCCATCGGTCGCCGCCTGATACTTGTCGACTTCCTCTTCGGAGATTTCGCGGAACTCGCGGAAGAACTCGGCCGTTTCGCCGGCGCGAAAACGCAAGCCCTCGACATTGACCACCACCGCCTGTTCGCGAAGCTGCAGGCGCGGCAGATTGATCGAGGGGATGACGCGGGTGCCGATGCAAAGCTGCGCGCCCTTGGGGAGGACGCGCACCAGCTGGGCAATGACGGCCTCCATGCCGGGATGGGAGGCCTGCTCGAAATTGTCGACCACCATCACGATGCCGGATTTGATCGCGCGCAGGCAGCGCAGGAAATCCTGGATCGAGGCCGAGGATCCTTCGGGCAGCGGGACGGCGGCATCTTCCTCGCGGCGCGCATTGGCGACCGCCTCGCAGAGCAGGCGCAGGAAACGCGAGGGATCCGAATAATGCGATTCGAGATGCAGCCAGGCGATGCGGATGCCCTGTGCTTCGCGATGGGCGCAATATTGCCGTAGCAGGGTCGTCTTGCCGAAGCCGGCCGGCGCCTGGGCCACGATGAGGCGGACTTCGGCGTGATTTTTCAGCCGATCAAGCTGCTGCTTGCGGAGTACCAGATTGTTCGATGCGGGCTGGCCGGCCAGCGCGCCGGCAAAACCCGTCGCCCGTGCCCTGCCACCGGCGGCACGCGCCGCCGTCGCTCCCGGTTCCACTGTCGCGGTCATTGGCACCCCTCCTCCAAGGGCAGGAAACCTTCACGTTTCCATCGGGCCCCAAAAATGCAGGGCCGGGCCTTCCGTCTCTCTCCCCGTTCGCACGACCGTCAGGCGGCGCCGGCGCCGATGCGAACCATCAGTTTTCCGTTGTTGCCGCCGGTGTAGAGCAGTTTCAGCGCGTCGGATGCGTTTTCCAGACCGTCGACCACATGCAGGCGGTATTTCAGCCGGCCGTTGCGCATCCATTCGATCAGCTGCGCGTGATATTCGGCGAAATGCGCCGCGTAATCGAGAATGACGAAGCCCTGGATGATGAGGCGCTTCATGATCACGTTGCGGAACATGTAGGGGCCCGGCACCGGACCCGAGGCGTTGTAGGTCGAGATCAGACCGCAAATGACGACGCGGCCGCCTTCGTTCATCAAGGTCAGGCCGGCATCGAGCTGGTCGCCGCCGACATTCTCGAAGTGAACGTCGATGCCGCGGGGCGCCTCGCGCTTCAGCGCCTCGAGCAGATTTTCCTTGCGGTAGTTGATGGCCGCGTCGAAGCCAAGCTCCTGCGTCAGCCATCGGCATTTTTCATCCGAGCCGGCGACGCCGACGGCGCGGCAGCCATGCAGCTTCGCGATCTGGCCGACCAGTGCGCCGACGGCGCCCGCGGCGGCCGTGACGACGACCGTGTCGCCCGGCTTCGGCTTGCCGATTTCGAAGAGGCCGACATAGGCCGTCGGGCCGGCGACCGCCAGAATGCCGAAGGCGTCGGCGAGCGGCACGCCTTCCGGCCGCGGGAAGGGCGCCCAGCCCGCGCCGTCGGTGACGAACCAGTCGGACCAGGTGCCGAGGCCCGTGATCAGCGTGCCTTCGGGCAGCGCCGGATTGCGCGACTGCACGACCTCGCCAAGGATGAAACCCAGCATGCGCGCGCCGACGGGCAGCGGCTCCATGTAGGTTTCCCAATCGCTCAGCCAGACGCGGTTGGTGGCATCAAGCGACATGTAGAGGCTGCGGACCAGCACCTCGCCCTCGGCAGGCGCGGGGATCGGCTCTTCGCGCAGGACCAGCGTGTCGGCCTCGATGAGGTCGGTCGGGCGCTTGTTGAAATACCAGTGACGCGCGTTTTGCGGCACCCGACCCTCCCAGGATGGTGCGGGATTCGCGGGTTTTTTCCCGCGAATCCAGTTGCTTACCGTTTTCAGCACCGCTGCCCCCCTTTATGGCCTCCCCCGAGGCGCTTTTCCTTGTGGGGATGCTGAAGCAGATTGCCTGTCCCATACCCACCCGAAAGGGTGGGTGGGGAAGGATGGCACA